>JAYUWZ010000567.1:0-7746 GCA_043753265.1 Verrucomicrobiaceae bacterium | reverse complement strand
ATGAGCAACGGCTGAAACTTCGCGCGAAGCGTGGGATCAGCGATGGCTGCGATGGATTTCGCAATCTCGGCGCGCCCGGCCTCCGGCGTGTTATTCCAGAGTGTCGCGGGCTCTCCCTTGGACACGACGAGCGCCGCATACGCGGCACGGCGCACGCCCTTTTGCTTGGCGTCGGCTGCGAGCTGCGTGAGCGCCGCACCCGCCTTTGCGAGGTCGGCTGGGGCCGAGATGGCGAGGGACTTGGCGAGGTCATCCGCCATGCTGCCCCCGCCCTTTTCATCGAGGCGCTTCAGCAGCGCTATAAGCTCCGAGACCTTGTCGGTCTTGTGCAGTGCAGCGAGTTTGGTCACTGCCACGTCACGGGTGCCGGCATCGATGGACTTGCGCTCGACGCGCTCGAGGAGAACCAATTCCGCGTCCGAGGCTTTCTTCAGGTCACTGTCGGAAAGCTTGGTGACGTAGCGCGCGAGAATCGCGAGGTCCGCGGGCAGCGGCACCTCTTTCACCTGCGTGCGTAGCTGGCGCATCGTTTCGTTGAACGTGTAGTCGAGATAATAGTCGCCAGGTTGCTTGAGTGACTCAAAGGCGATCTCGATTGCAACCGGCGCGTCCTTGCCGTCAAAGAAGCTCGCGGCGCGCACGGCTTGCAGCCGCACCCGCGCATCCTTGTCCGTGGCGGCTTCCTTTAGCAGGGCGAGCACGCCCGGCACGCGGTTGCGCCAGTAGCTCAGCACACGCACAGCTGCGCCGCGGGCCTCGGGCTGGGGCGACTTGAGCATGCGCTTCACGAGGTCGGCATCGACCACGTTGTGCCACTGGTGCAGCCAGAGCGCCTCGGCGAGGTGGTGCTCATAGGCGGGGTCGGCTTTATCGAGCCCGGCGATCCATTTCTTGGAAGCCGCGATGACCTTGGCGGTGGGATGCGTATCGAGTTCCACTTTCGCGAGTGTGCGGGTGTCGTCCTCATTCACCTTGAGCAGATCGAGCAGCGCCTCGATGGGCTGGCCGGAGATCTTCGGCGGCGTCATGAGCGGTCGCCCGTCGTAGGTGATGCGGTAGATGCGCCCATACTGGTGCCCGCGGTTGGGGTCGCGCAGGTGGTGTTGCAGATGGCCGATGATCACCTGCGTCCAGTCGCAGAAGTAGAGCGATCCGTCCGGCGCATTGCTCACGCAGATGGGGCGGAAAGTGGGCACCTCCTTCGGATCGCCGGAGACGAGGTTCTCAATCGTCTCTCCCTTCAGGCCGGAGCCGTCCTGCGTCACTTTCACGCGGGTGATTGCCTGGAGCCCAATCACGTTTGCATTAAGAAAGTTTCCATTCCAGTCGTCGGGGAAGTGACGGCTGGAGACCATTCCGGTGCCGGGGCAGGGGCGCGAGGGACGCTTCCAGAATTCGTTCATGCCGGGGTGCTTGCCGGAATCAAGACGGCCGCTGATGGCCGGCGCAAAGAACGTGTGGTTGCCCGTGGCGTTCGTCACCAGGTCGTTGCCCCAGTAGTCGAATACCTTTCCGTGCGGGTTCACCAGTTCGTAGGCGGCGTAGAGATCCACATCGCCCGTACGGGGCTCAAAGCGCCAGAGGCATCCATCCGCATGACGCAGCGGGCCGCCCGCCGTCTCGATTTGTGTGCGGTGAAACACGCCGTCGCTCAGGTAGGTCGCTCCACCGGGCTCCAGCACCATCGCATTCGTGGTGTGATGCGAATCCGCGGAGTCGATGCCCATGACGAGGCGCTCCTTCCAGTCGGCCTTGCCGTCGCCATTCGTGTCGCGCACAAACCACAGGTCGGGCGCCTGCATCAGCAGCACGCCATCCTTATGAAAGGTGAAGCCGGTCGGGCCGTTCAGGTCGTCGATGAAGGTCGTGCACTTGTCAGCCTTGCCGTCCTTGTTGGTGTCCTCAAATACGAGCAGCTTGTCGCCCACGGTGCCGGTGGGCGTGCGCTCGGGATAGTTCGTCCACGCGGCCACCCACAGGCGGCCTTTGGTGTCCCATGCCATTTGCACAGGATTCACCAGTTCGGGGAACATCTTCTCGTCCGCGAAAAGGTTGATTTTACAGCCCGGTGCCACCTTCAGCTTCGCCATCACTTCCTCTCCGCTCTGGTAGGGATGCGAGAGATCGGGGTTCGTTCCCGGCTTGTTGGTATATACGGGAATCGGCTCGGGCAGGTTGTCGTCCTTCACCTTGAGGTCGCCGCCCTTCGCGATGGCCCACACGCGCTGGTCGCGATTCGCTGCCATCACATCGCGAATATCCATTTCGCGCTGCATCACGGTGTTGTTCAAAATCGGCTCCGTGCCGGGTTTGTTCACCGACTTCGTCTTTTCGTTCTCGTCCCAAACCTTGGGCTGGTACTTCTCAAAGGAGCGTCCCCCGTAAACGTTATAGCCGTCGATGGTCCGGTAGCGCTGATGAAACTGCCAGTTCTTCTCGTTGATGGCCTGGCGCAGCTTATCATTCAGCGCGGGCGCGGCCTCGCCAAAGAGTCCCTGGAAAATGGCGGGGGCAATCGCGGCATCGCCCGCCTCGTTGAGGTGCATGCCATTGATCGTGAGCGTTTGTCCCTTCGCCGCGGCGGCCTTGTAGGCGGCCTGCGAGGCGGAATAAAGATCTACAATCTGCACGCCATTCGCCTTGGCTACTTCGGCCATTGCTGTGGCGTAGCTTTGCAGGTTTTCGTTCGGTTCCTTGGGATCCGGGAAATCGGGGTCCGCCGCTTTTTCCATCGCGATGGGCGAGAAGAGCACCACGCGGGGAGCACCCTGCCCGCTGTAGTTTTGCTTCGCGGTATCCTTCAGGAATTTGTCGAGGTTCTGCTTGAACTTTTCGAGGCCATCATACCCCGCGAACGACTCGTTGAAGCCGTAAAATGCAAAGATGACGTTCGCCCCAACGCGCTTGAACCACTCGTCGCGCGTTCCGAAATTCTGCGAGCGGTGCCAGGTGGACACCTCATCCCCCGCTACACCGAGGTTGCGGAAGACGATGTTCGACTTCGCGTATTTCGACGCGATGAGCGCCTCAAGGTAGCCGGTGTGCTGGATGCGGTCGGCAAAAGCCCCGCCGACGATGGCGACGCGGTCACCATCCTTGAGTTCGAGTTTTTGCTGGGCGTGCGCCGGCTGGATGAGCGCGGCGCAGGAGACTGCGAGGATTGCGTAGGGATGAAACTTCATGGAGATTACAAATGAAAGGTGTGGGTGGAATATCGCCGTGTGGACGGACCGTTAGGCTGCCTTTGCAGAAGCCAGGAAGGAATCGCATCCCGCGAATGCGGGCGAGTCCGGGCAGGCGGGCTGGATAAAAGGCGTCATGGCTGCGAAAGCGAGGTCATTCATTCTGTGCGACAATGCGCGGGAGTCTAGAATGTAAGAGACGTGTTTTTGTACATATCGGACATTGGGCGGAAAAATGCCCACTGCTGAATGCCCGACATCCAACGCATACGAGATTGGACCGCCAGGACATAGCGCGGCGGGCCGCAGGCAGTTTGAACCGCCAAGACGCCAGGACGCCAAGGTTGAACCACGAAGACACGAAAGCACGAAGGCATACAGGGGGGGTTGTTGCAGTTGTTGCGGTTGGCGCGTGAGATGGTAGCGGGCGCTAGGCGTGCAGGTTTTCGGAGCGCGGTCTGTGTGCGGAGCACCAGCCGCAGCCATCTCCGAAACACGGGAAGTGCGAGCAATGGCAAACGATGCCTGCGCTGCCTTTTGAGTTTCCCGGCTGGTCAACCTTGCTGCGGCTGGTGCTTCGCACACAGACCGCGCTCCGATTTTTGGTTCGGAGGGTTTTTGCGCATTTTGCGCGGAAAGTGGAGGGAGCGCGGAATATCGGCGACGGGGAATCGCCAATACTCCTGCGGTGCAAACGGCTGATGGGATGGCGGTTGCGGGAACACGTTGGATTATGTGCGATAAGTGCGACGGGCGGTTGCGGGCCTGTGAGGTGGGGGTTGTTGCAGTTATTGCGCATCGTGCGCGGGAACGAGCTTTTGGGAGGGTGGAACGAGGATGCGGGATTATCGGCGATGGGGCGTCGCCGATAATCGCCTTTTGCAAGATGCTGAAAGTTTTGAGTTTGCGACTTACATAGGGATTATCGGCGATAGATGCGACGAATAGACCGAGGGCGCGACGGATGATCCGGCGTGGGGGTTGTTGCAGTTGTTGCGGTTGGCGTGTGAGTGGGGTTTTTGCGCTCGGGATCCGGGCTGTTATTTGACCATAGATGACACGGAAAGGAACAGATAAGCGCCCGGAAGCAGACGAGCCTTGCCTCGCCTTTCCACTCCTCCCTGCATCTGATATATAGTGGTTGCCAAAAGTTGTTTCCGGATGCGACCTGCAAACAGCCCCACCACACGCAGCAAGCTGCACGCAGTCCACGGCGCAGCCCGCGCTTCGCCAGCTTGGAGTTGCTCGCAACCGGAAATTACTTTGGTCAACTCCTCTAATCCGTGCCCTCAGCGTCATCTGTGGTTCGTGGAATCGTCGCGAATCTTGAGTGATTCGAGGTTTGGCCGCTGGAATGCTGTATGCGTCGAGGCGCGGTGTCGTTGTCATCCGCCTTTGCTTTCCGCCTGCCCCTTGTTCCTCCACCCGTTTCCATGGTGGGAAACTACCGCATTTTGCATGCGGTGTCACGGGGGAGTTGTTGGAATTTGGGCTGGCGTGTGACGCGTGCTGCTACTGGAGCCCCTTCGTCATCGGAATCACCCGCAAAGGCAACCCTCCCGGCAACGGCGCATCGTACGGCTCGCCCGCAGTGTATCCACAGGCTGTATAAAGTTTTTCCCCCGCGAGTGTGCCAATCAGGAGAGCCCGCGAAAACCCCGCCGCCTGCGCCGCCTCCTCGCTTGCTGCAAGGATCGCCTTCCCGATCCCGCCGCGCGCCCAGTCCGGGTGCACAAAAAACGCCCGGATGCGTGCAGGGTCCTTTGCAGGATCCAGCACTGCATCCTCGCGGCTATGATGCCGGTCGGCGCCGTAGGTGGTGGCGCGCCGGCTCCACCCTCCACAGGCGACGATGACCCCGCCGCTCTCCACGGCAAAATAGGATCCATCGCGGATAAGCTGCGAGTCCACCCCAAAGGCCGACCCGATGGATGCCTCAATCACATCCGGCGGATAGTGGGCCGAAAGCAGCCCACGCACTGAAAGCGCGATGAGCGATTCAAGCGCGGGAATATCGCCCTCGCGGGCTGGTCGCAGGTGCCATTCGGCGGACATGGGGGAAGCATGCACAATGGAGCTTCGTTTTGCTATCTGCGAAAAACGAAGCCAAGGGCGGGGAAATTTTCTGGAGCACGCTCGGCGTTTTCAGCGATTTGCACATGCCGCTCGGATTCAACCTTAATAGATCACCATGAAATTCCACGGGGTCCTTCACTCGCTTAAAGCTCCCTCAGGAAGACAGTGTGAATGGGAGGGCAATAAATACAAACGCGGAGCAGGTGGATGGCGCTCTCGGAGCGGCATGTGTGAGTACAGCCGGAGGCAATTACTAAAAAGATGGGCGCTTTGCGCTGTGTTTTCTCATGCCGCTCAATCCCTTTCCCTCCATTGCTTAGCGTCCGAGGTAAACCTGCACCCATCCAAATCTCATTCACCCAAGTTTTGCCTTCCCCCCATGGCCGCAGGCGCTAGCGTGAGCGGCTCAATCCCTTACCACCACAAAGAAAGGAAATACGCATATGGGCCTCATGGATTTCATTAAAGGGCAACTCATCGAGATCATCGAATGGACGGATGACAGCCGCGACACACTCTCGTTCCGCTGGCCGGACGACGACAAGGAGATCAAGAACGGAGCCCAGCTCATCGTGCGCGAGTCGCAGATGGTGCAGTTCCTTTACGTGGGCCAGTTTGGCGACACGTTTGGCCCCGGCAAACACTCGCTCGCCACGCAAAACATCCCGGTGCTCTCCCGCATCGCGGGGTGGAAGTATGGCTTTAGCTCGCCGTTCAAGTGCGACGTTTACTACCTCAACACCCGCCTCTTTACCGGCAACAAGTGGGGCACCAGCAACCCGGTCATGCTGCGCGACACGGACTTCGGGATCGTTCGCGTCCGCGCCTTCGGCACCTTCGATTTCAAGATCGTCGACCCCAAGGTCTTCCTCAAGGAAGTGGCCGGCAGCGACCAGCACTTCCGTCTCGACGAATTCGCCGACACCATGCGCTCGCGCATCGTCAGCCTCTTCAGCGAGGCGCTCGGCAAGGCCAAGGTGCCGGTGCTCGATCTCGCCGCGCGCTACAGCGAGGTGGGCGACGCGATTATGCCCGTGCTGAACGCGGCGTGCGTGCCGAAGTACGGCATCGAGTTCGCGAGCTTCATCCTGGAAAACGTGAGCGTGCCGCCCGAGGTGGAGGCCGCAATCGACAAGCGCAGCTCGATGGCCGCTGTCGGAAATCTGAACGACTACGTGAAGTACCAGATGGCCGAGGGCATGGGCAAGCCAGGCGGCGGCGGCGCAGCAGGCACCGCGGCCGAGCTCGCGATGGGATTTGGAATGGCGCAGCAGATGATGCAGTCGGGCATGCTCTCCGGGCAGGGCACTCAGCCGGCAGGCGGCGCTCCCGTGCAGGCAGCACCTCCCGCAGCAGCGGCCCCGGCAGCATTGCTGAACCCCGCGCAGGTCGCGCAGCAGCTCGGCGTGACCGAGGCCGACGTGATCGCCACGCTGGAAAGCGGCGACCTGAAGGGCAAGCGCATCGGCACGCAATGGCGCATCTCCCAGGATTCGCTGAACGCATTCCTGCACCACTAACCGCCCCAATGAATCCCAAGTCCCCGCTGCTGTGAGCGAAGTCGCCGCGCGCAAGGAATTCCACTGCCCGAGCTGTGGCGCGGAGGCGAGCTGGAACGCCGCCAAGCAGGCGCTCGTGTGCAACTATTGCGGCACGGAGGCGCCCATGCAGCCGGACGCCGGCGCCGACACCGGCCCCGAGCACGACCTGCTCGCGGCGCTCAATTCCATCGGCGACAGCGGTCGCGGGTGGGAGACCGAGCGCCGATCGGTAAAATGCCAGAGCTGCCAGGCCATCACCGTCTTTGAGCCCACGCGCGCCGCACAGCGTTGCGACTTCTGCGGCTCCGCGGCCATCATCCCCGTGGAGGAGCAGACCCGTCCCATCCGCCCCGAGTCGCTGCTGGAGTTCAAGATTCCCGAGACGACCGTCCGCGAATCCATCCGCGTGTGGTACAAGAACCGGTGGTTCGCGCCGAACAATCTCGGCATCAAGGCGCTCACCGACACGGTGCATGGCATCTACGTGCCCTACTGGACCTTCGACGCCAACGTGAGCGCGGACTGGTCCGCCATGTCGGGCGACTACTACTACGTCACCGAGAGCTACACCGATTCCCAGGGCAAGAGCCAGACGCGGCAGGTGCGGAAGGTGCGCTGGTATCCCAGCAGCGGGCACCTCAACCATTTCTTCGACGACGAACTGGTGCCGGCCACCCGCGGCGTGCAACTCGACCTGCTCCGCAAGGTGGAGCCCTTTCCCACCACCACGGAGCTCAAGCCTTACTCGCCCGCATTCCTCAGCGGCTGGACCGTGGAGCAATACCAGATCGACCTCATGGCCGCCGCCAAGCACGCACGCGAGGTGATGGACGCCAAGACCCGCAGCCTGTGCGCCTCGCAGGTCCCCGGCGACACGCACAAAGACTTGCAGGTGGATGCCGACTACTCGGGCCAGACCTTCAAGCACATCCTCGTGCCAGTGTGGA
>JAYUWZ010000566.1:0-3666 GCA_043753265.1 Verrucomicrobiaceae bacterium | reverse complement strand
AAGCCGCTGGCTGAATCGATCATTTACGAGGTGCATGTGAAGGGGTTCTCCAAGCTGTGGAAGGAAGTCCCGGAACCGCTGCGGGGAACCTATGCGGGGCTGGCTTCGCCGCAAGCGATCGCGTATTTCAAGCGACTCGGTGTGACGGCGATTGAAGTGCTGCCGGTGCACCATTTTTTGGATGACAGCTTTCTCGTCGGGCGCGGCCTCTCGAACTACTGGGGTTATAGCAGCATCGGATACTTTGCGCCGGAGGCACGCTATTCCTCCAGTGGGACGCACGGGCAACAGGTGACGGAATTCAAACAGATGGTGAAGGCGCTGCACGCCGCGGGACTCGAGGTGATCATGGATGTGGTCTACAATCACACGGCCGAGGGAAATCACCTGGGCCCGACGCTGAGCTTCAAGGGAATTGATAATCCAAGCTATTACCGGATGGTGGCGGATTCGCCGCGGCACTATATGGACTACACGGGGACGGGGAACACGCTGAACATGCAGACACCACGCGTGCTGCAGCTCGTTATGGATTCGCTGCGGTACTTTGTGAACGAGTGTCACGTGGATGGCTTCCGTTTCGACCTCGCGTCGACGCTGGCGCGGGAGCTTCATGATGTGGACAAGCTGAGCGGCTTCTTTGACATCATTCACCAGGACCCGGTGCTTTCGCGGGTAAAGCTGATCGCGGAGCCGTGGGACGTGGGCGATGGCGGATACCAGGTGGGAAACTTCCCCATCGGCTGGACGGAATGGAATGGCAAGTATCGCGATTGTCTGCGCAGCTACTGGAAGGGGGACGACTCGCAGATCGGCGAATTTGCGGCGCGTCTCACCGGATCGAGCGACCTCTACCAGAATGATGGCAGGCGGCCGTATGCGAGCATCAACTTCCTCGTGGCGCACGACGGCTTCACGCTGATGGATCTCGTGAGCTATAACGACAAGCACAACGAGGCGAATGGGGAGGAAGGCAAGGACGGGGACAACAACAACCACTCGTGGAATTGCGGGGCCGAGGGGGAGACGGACGACGAGGCCGTGCTCACCCTGCGCCGCCGGCAGCTCCGGAATTTTCTCGCCACGCTTTTGCTTTCGCAAGGCGTGCCGATGATTTGCGGGGGTGACGAGTATGGGCGCACGCAGCGGGGGAACAATAATGCGTACTGTCAGGATAATGAGATTTCCTGGTTCTCGTGGGATCGCACGCCGGTGCAGGAGCAGCAGACGGACTTCGTCGCCAGGCTTACACAGTTCCGGCGGGATCATCCCATTTTCAGGCGGCCCAAATTTTTCCAGGGACGCAAGCTCCGTGGGTCCGATGTGAAGGACATCATGTGGCTGAATCCTGACGGGCTGGAAATGACCGACGAGGAGTGGGGTACGCACTTTGTGAAGACGCTTGGGGTGATGCTGAATGGCGACTCCATCGACGTGCGGGACTGGCATGGACAGCCGGTGAAGGATGATACGTTTCTGATGCTCTTCAATGCGTCGCAGGAGAAGATCGACTTCATGCTGCCCGGTGAGCCGGACAAGGAATGGGCGCTGGTGATCAACACCACGGACGAGCGGGGATTTGTTGACGAGAATCTCGTCATTGCCGGCGGAGAGACGTTCAACCTGACGGGCTATTCCTTTGCGCTACTTCGCCGGGCTGACAAAGTGGTGGTGAAGTCCACGCCTGCCGAGGCACCCAAACAGGAGAACAGGCAACCAGACGGCGGTCTCGGCACGAAACGTTGAGACTATGAGTGCTCCGAGTCCTGAACAAATTCGCAAACCGGCCTATCCTATCGAGCCCCTGATCTATCGCCGGTGGTCGCCACGTGCGATGAGCGGGGAGGGTTTGACGGAGGATGAACTATTCACGCTGTTTGAGGCGGCGCGCTGGGCTCCGTCCACTTACAATGAGCAGGAGTGGCGGTTTTTGTACGCCAACCGGGGAGGCGTCCATTGGGCGACGTTTTTCGGGCTGCTGGTTTCTGGAAATCAGGTATGGTGTCACCGCGCGGCAGTGCTGGTGGTGATTCTGGCCAGAAAGACGTTTGCGAAGAACGGGAAGGAGAATCCTGTGCATCTCTTTGATTGCGGAGCGGCATGGGAGAACCTTGCGCTGCAAGCGTGCGCGATGGGACTCGTGGCCCACGGATTGCAGGGGTTCGATTTTGAGCAGGCGCGCGAGGTCTTGAAGGTTCCCGATGATTACGCGGTGGCGGCGATGATTGCGCTGGGGAAGCCAGGTGACCCGGGAGAATTGCCGGCGGAAGTGCGCGAAGCGGAGAAGCCCTCGGATCGAAGGCCAGTGCGGGAGAGTATTTGCGAAGGTCCGTTCAATCTTTGAGGCGCGGACGTGCACGAGCGTGCGAATGGAATGGAAGTATAACTGATGAAAACGAAACCGATCAAAGGCGAACGTGCACCTGAATTGAAACCCCTTGCGGATACCAAGGTGGAAGAGGTGCTGAGCGAAAAGCCACCGTCGCTCCACCCAGATGATAGCGTGAAACAAGCGGGGGATCGCATGCGGGAAATGCACGCAGGCCAGTGGCCGGTGGTAAAAGAAGAGAAGCTGGTGGGAAGAGTGGACGGGCCCAACCTGGATCAGAATGTGGCCCGCTACGGGCACGACCCGAAGAGCACTCTGGTCGCTCAGAATATGTCGAGGGAGGTGGCTTATTGCTATGAGGACCAGAGTTGCGAAGAGGCTCTGGCGATGATGAATGAGAGGCAGTTGGAGTTTCTTCCGGTGGTGGATCGCAGTGAGCGAATTACGGGGATTGTGAGCCGTGAGGAGTTACTTGCGAAGTGCTCGAAGGGGTAGGGAGTTTCAGGACGCTGCTCCCGCGCCGGTGCCATCTCCGATTCTCGACTCACCCTCGCTGCCGGGGAATCATTTTGTACGTGTTGGGATCGAGGGAAGGGAGGAGTGCATTCCCGGAATTTGTACGATTATCCTACCGGCGCGCACCGCGACAGAGTATCATGCAGGCTAATCGTGCTGTGGAGAGGGGAGTGCAGGTCGTGGTCCCTCGCTGGTAGCAGCTGCCCCGGCGCCGCAGAGGGATAGGACTGCGCGGAGGGGGATGCCCACCCAGGTGGGGCGGTAGTTTAGCTCGTAGCCTACTTCGTAGATCGCTTTTTCGAGGAGGAGGACGCGGAGCAGTGTTTCAATCTCAGCGGGGTCGTGGGGGAGGAATTTCGCACCGCTCGCTGTGTGGAAATAGGCATCGAGAAAGGCGCGATCCATCTCCACGACCCAGCGTTCGGCCCATGGCGCGAGCTTTGCGGCATCCGCGGGAGTCCTGCGCCGCAGGGCGACGGCGCTCACGTAGTCGAACGAGCGGAGCATGGCGGCCACGTCCACTAGCGCGCTGCGCTTGAGATTTCGCTCGCCGAGCGAACGGCGGGGCTCGCCTTCGAAGTCGATGATGACGAAGTCCTTTCCGGTATTGAGCACCTGGCCCAAGTGGTAGTCGCCATGAATGCGAATCTTTTGGACGTCCATGCGCCGCGGCAGGAGGGGGGCGAAGTGCTCGAGGATTTGGGCATGGCCCGCGATGACCTGCTGCGCGAGGGATTGATCCTCCGCGCTGAGATTCAGGGCGCTGCGTTTCAGGTCGCGAAGCATCCGGCCCGTGGAGCCGCGCATGGCCTGATAAAGGC
>JAYUWZ010000565.1:0-3666 GCA_043753265.1 Verrucomicrobiaceae bacterium | reverse complement strand
ATGCGATGAGGGGAAAAACGTCCAACGCCCAACATTCAACGCTCAACGCCCAATTCCACTCCAGGCATCTGCTGGTTCGTACGTGTCCAGCGATGTCTGCCGTAGGAAACGGGGGTTTTTGCGCATTTTGCAGGGGTTCGTATTTTGCGCTGCGGCGGAGGTCGATGGGGATTATCGGCGATGGGGTGTCGCCGATAATCGGGGATTGGAAATGGCTTGGTTTATGAGAGTTGTGGGGGTGGTTTGGATTATCGGCGATGGATGCGATGAGGGGAAAAACGTCCAACGCCCAACATTCAACGCTCAACGCCCAATTCCACTCCAGGCATCTGCTGGTTCGTACGTGTCCAGCGATGTCAGCGGTAGGGGACGGGGGGTTCTCCGCATTTAGCTCGGTTTCGTGTTTTGCGCTTCGGCGGAGTTCACTGGGTATTATCTGCGATGGGGCGTCGCCGATAATCGGGGATTGGAAATGGTTTGGCTGATGAGGGTTGTGGGGGTGGTTGGGATTATCGGCGATAGATGCGATCGGCGGAAACGGTGCGTTGTGAGCGATCTGGGATGGGGGTTTCTGCGGTTGTTGCAGTTGTTGCGGAGGAGCGCTTTTTGATTGAGCGATTGTGGGGCTCAGGGAAGAAATCGTTCTTTTCTGTGGCGCTGTTTTTGGTCGTTCCGGGTTTAAGTGGAGTTCTGGGCGTTTTTCGTTTTGGCTGCTGCTCGGTCTTTCGTATCGGGACGCGAAGCTGCCGGCCGCCTTGGTCTCCACTGCCTCTTGCCTTCCGCTTTGTCCCCTTCCCCTTTCCATACTGGGAATATACCTTATTGAATGGGTGGTGTCACGGGGAAGCTTTGAACTAAGAACTGGCGCTTATTGGCTGGTGTACATCAGCCAATAATCTGCCTGTCCCTATTTCCCTTTTTCCTCATCTCGCCTGAAGCAGCAACAGGGCCGCGCTTTGCTTGGAAGATAGTAACGACCGAGAAAATGCGCCAGAGACGCACACCTGGGGCTATGCTCTGTTGCGCCGTTGACGCACTCCACCACTCCCAATCACGCCCAGCCACATCCTCCGAACAGACCCAAGCTTGCGCCCGTATTGGGGTTGTGCGAAGGCTGGCGCTTCATGTTAGGTCTTCGCGCTGTCCTGCTCCCGCTCTGGCTCTGTTTTGCCGCCACCCTTTTTGGCCGGCCTGGTGATCTCGATCCCAGTTTTGGCGGGACTGGCGTGGTTCCCGTGGTGTCCGCCAACGGCCAGCACGCGCTCTGGGTGGGCCAGCAGCCGGACGGCAAAATCATCGTGATTGGCAGCATTTCATCTGCCTTTGGGAATCGGTCGATTTTCGTCTCCCGTTACTTCCTGAACGGGACGGTCGATTCCTCCTATGGGTCCATCCGGAGTCTGGATGCCATCCTTCCCGCTGGGCACGAATTCACTTTCATCGATGCGGGGCTCACGGCCGACGGCACCCTGCTCGTGTGTGGCTATCGAAACCAAAACGGCACTGATAACGTTGCGATGGTCCTTCGCTTTTTGCCTTCGGGGGCGATGGATACGGCATTCCAAGGAACAGGTGTGATGATCAGCCCGCTTGGTGGCACGCAGGCTTTTTTGCGCTCGATCGCGGTGCGGCCCGATGGCCGGTTTGTGCTGCTGGCCTATACGGCCCGCCCGGGCGCGGACGCCAATGTGGTGGCGAAGTTCCTTCCCAGCGGGGCACCGGATACCACTTTCAACCGGACGGGGTTGCTGGCCATGCCACTCACCGCCACCATGTATCAAGTGATCTCCATGGCTGTGTTAGCGGATGAGCGGATTGTTATCGCCGGAGCAGAACCCTCTGGCGTGGCAGTGATCAAGCGCCTGCTTCCATCGGGCAAACTCGATCCAAGCTTTAATAGAACTGGTTACTCTCGCGCTCCGCGCTCGAATTTCTCTTATAACCAGAGGAAGGTCGTAATCGAGGGGGATGGCGGCATTCTGCTCGCAGGAAATGTCACAAAACCTGGGTGGTTTTTTCAATCGAGCATCGTCTTCAATCATGAATTTGAAGCCGTCCGCTTTTTACCCAACGGCGAGATCGACTCCGATTTTCAGCTTGAACGCCTGCACCGTGTGCTCCCCCGGGTGCCCCAGGGAATTGCCGGGTTGATCGCTCAACCGGACGGCAAGATTGCCGCGCTTTCCTCGGCGGGGAATTCCATCGATGGCCGGTATCTCTGCACCCGCTACCTGCCCGATGGCCGCCTGGATCCCGCCTGGCGGGGCGGTGCCGTGCTGAATCCACGCCGCAGCGATTTGGACGCACCACGCGCGCTCCATTTCCTACAGGATGGCCGCCTACTGGCCTTGGGACGCGAGGCGTTGTATTGTTACTCTACCGCCGGCGCGCCGCTCCTTGAATTCAGCGAGCCGGCGGAGGGGATAAAAGTCAACGCCGACGGGATGCTCGACGTGTCGTACCAAATCAACGGCCCTATCGCAGCCAATTCCGTGCGCCTCGGTCTCATGCAGGACGGCGCTGAATACGCCTTCAATTTCGTCGGGGGAGACCAAACGGTGGGCATGCATCAATTCTCCCTCTCACCCGCAGACCCCTTTGCTGGAGGTCATGTAGCAGTAGGCGATATCACGATTCCCGACGGTCTTTACGACGCGGTCCTCTCCTGCACGGACCCTGATGGAAATGTGACACGTATCGTCCACCCCGGCGTGCTCATTGACCGCACGGCACCCATTGTCGGGCAGCCACCGGATGTGATCGTGGAAGTCCCTGGCAGCGCCTGGCCTGGCGCCTACCCCGCGTGGGGTCCTCTTCCCGGCGCTGTATCCCTGACCTACACGCCCGCGCCCGGCACGCCGCTCGGGGTGGGAGTGCACACCGTGGAAGTGGTGGTCGCCGATGGCGCGGGGAATTCCGTAACCCGCCAGTTTGTAGCTCGCGTGAACCAAAGCGCCACGCCGCGGGTCGCGGCCATTCACGCGTCTGTCGCCCTGCAGGGAGAACCGGTGCCCGGTCGCGGAAACGATCCCCGCATCCCGGCCGACGCGGTGTGGAGAAGCTTTGGAATGCCTACGGTCGATGCCACCGGTCGAGTGGTGTTTGTGGGTCTTTGGCGCAGCAAATCCGGCAGTGGGGGTGGGCTTTTCACCGGTGACAGGCTGCTCCTCGCCATCGACGAGTTGGTCGCCGACGGCCTTCCTGGAAAAGTGCGGTCTTTTGGCAGGCCGGTCGCCGCTGTCAACCGTGTGGCGGTAATCGTCACCGTGGCGGGAGCCAGCGTCACCGCCGCCAACAACATGATGGTGGTGCGCTTCGATATTTCGGGGCCCTTCGCCACGCGTACCATCGTGGCTCGTGCAGGTACTCCGGCACCGGGCACTGGTGGGCCCGTCTTCAAGCAATTCCAGGCCGTGAGCCTTTCGGCTTCCGGTCAAAACCTCGCCCTGCGTGCCACCCTGGCTTCAGCGCCCGGCATGGCACGAATCGGCGTCAAAACGGATTCCGGTCTCTGGATGCAGGCAGCCAATGAGCCACTCCGGTTCTGCCTGCGAGAGGGCAGAGTCGTGGCGGGTGAGGATGCGCTCTTGAGCGATTTCGTGAGCCTTCGCAACGCCCCGGGCTCCCTCGGCCATGACCGCCAGTGGATTCAGGACCGCGGCAATT
>JAYUWZ010000564.1:0-3668 GCA_043753265.1 Verrucomicrobiaceae bacterium | reverse complement strand
CACCGTGGTTTCGATCAATGCGGAGCAGTCCATAGCGGGTACTTTTGGAGTGAACGGGGGTACGCTCCGGCTGCAGGCGCAGGACAATACCGCGACGCTGGGTGCCAACGGGATCAACGCGACCTATTACAACTTCGGAAGCAATCCCGGCATTGCCAGCC
This sequence comes from Verrucomicrobiaceae bacterium, assembly GCA_043753265.1. GTDB lineage: Bacteria > Verrucomicrobiota > Verrucomicrobiia > Chthoniobacterales > Chthoniobacteraceae > SXWH01. The sequence continues at coordinate 3,507 of JAYUWZ010000564.1, read as the reverse complement.
CGCAATTTGCCACGGACCAACTCTACATGACCCCGCGCGCATTCTCGAGAGTGGATGCGGACGTGAATGTGCCAAACTCGGGGTTTGGCACCATCCCGATTGTCCCGGTTCCCGGGTTTGCAATCGGCGGAGGCACGGCCGGCGGCGTGCAGGATGGCATCCTGTGGAAAGGCCTCCTGAACATCACGAATCCGGCGAGCTACCAATTCAAGGGCATCAACGACGACAATCTCGTCCTCTACATCGATGGTGTGCAGGTCGGGCAGTTGGGCGTCACCGCAGCGCTTGCGAACATTGGCACCGCGGTGAACCTCACCGCTGGTTCGCATAGCATCGTCATCAAGCAAACCAACGGCGGAGGTGGCGGGTATGTGCGAGTGCTTTACAACGGTGGCGCGGGCTCGGATGCGCCAGTGGATGAAATTCTCGGTGCGGATGCCGGCTCGATCACCACTGGGTCGCTCGGGTCCATCGAGCTTGGGCCGCTGACCAGCACGGGTGGCGCGATCGATTTGTTGAACGACGCCACGACATCCTCGCTGAGTCTCGGCAATGGAACTCTGAATATCACGAGCCAGACGCTGAACACGCTGACCGTCGCCTCGGCCACCATCACGGGGGCTACGCCCACTATTTCGGTGCAGACCCAGAAGCTCACTTTCACGGGTGGTATCGGGCAAACGGGGAATTTCGGCCTGAACCTCTCAGGCCCGAGCCTCACTGAATTCCAGGGCACCAATACTTATACCGGCACAACCACCGTCACAGCGGGGCAACTGCGGCTGAACCAGACCGGCGCGGGAGATTCCATTGCAGGGAATCTGACCATCAACGCGACCAATGCGACCGGCGACATCGCGAACGTGCGGCTGATCCAGGCGGACCAGATCGCCGACACGAGCCTGCTGACGATGACCAACGGCATCCTGGATCTCGGAGCAAACAGCGAAACTGTGGGCTCCATCGCCATGAATGGGGGGCGCATCATTGGTGGCGGCACGCTGACCATCGCGAATCTCGGCACTTCCACATTCACCGCAGGAACAATTTCCTCCACTCTCGCCGGGACAGGCGGGCTCAACAAAACGGGCGCGGGAATTCTCGGACTGGCGGCCGCAAACACCTACACGGGCGTCACTGCGATCAATGCCGGGACCATTCGCCTGCAAGGCGGCCTTCTCGGTGCTGGCGGCGCTGGGAATGAGACGACGGTCGCGACTGGTGGGCAACTGTTCATCACCAATACCAATAGCCCCACGGAGTCCGTGGACGTCAGTGACAACAACGGCATTCGCGTAGCTGGCGGCACTGCCACGATTGACGGATTGAATTTCAACGCGTCTGCCCTGGCGCCCGTGCTGCGTGTCGATGGCGGAGGCGAATTGATCGTGAATTCCCTGGGCTCCACGGCACCTATTGCAAAGGAAGGCAGCGGAACGCTCACCTTTAACTACAATGTGGGAGCGACACTGCCCGCCAATGTGCTCCACAACGCGGGTGTGCTCGGATTCCGTGGTGCCCAGAGCTTTGGTGCCGCAGTGATTCCCGCAGGCCGCGCGTTCCAGTTCAGCAGCGATCCCCTTGGCGGGGTGGATGTCACGGCACCCGCCGGGACCAGTGTAATCGCAGGTTACGCAGGCGCGAATGAGTTGCTCGCCCGCATCAATGCAGCGTCCACCGGGTCGCTCGTGCTGGGTGTGGATAGCGGTGTGGCGCTGGACTTCAGCGCAGACGCGAATCTCAGCCTCGGTGCATCGGGACTGCGCACATACTCTGGCACCATCACCCCCGGTGCGTCCGGCTACCGCCTCAGTGGTGGTGGCGGCGAGATCACGGTGACCTCGGCGCTTTCCGGGAATAACAATCTCACCATCGACCAAAGCGGCACGGTCGTCCTCAGCGGGCCCCAGACGTTCACGGGCACGACGACCATCGATGGGACGGGGCGCCTGCGTCTGTTGAACAATCACGAACTCGGAGCCAATGGGAATGGAGTCACCCTCACGAACGGAGGCACTCTCGAACTCATTGGCAGCGTGCATGACGTGAACAAGGTCGGCGCGATCTTTCATCAAGTCGGCAACCTCGTGAATGGCGGGCAGCGGAGCATCACGGTCGGTGCGGGGGGGGGCACCATCCATGCCGTTTCTTACAACAATCTCGGCAATGCATTTCTCATCAACGGGCCGAACGCGCTGACAGGCAGTGGCACCCTGACCAAGACCGGCTACGGCGAAATCTTCTTCGTAAGCAATTCTGATTTTTCGGGAGCCCTGAACATCGACGCGCTGGGTGGCCGGTTCCAGATTCGCTCGAATGGCGACCTTGCCAACGTGGCGAGTGTCACGGTGGGACAGAGCGCTGAGTTGCTGATCAACAACAATGGGGCCATCGGTACGCGCCAGTTCGTAGAGGCCTCGGACAACAACCGAATCAACGATGCCGCACCCATCACCCTTCGTGGAGGTGCCCTCCGATTCATTGGCAACGATGCTGTCGCGACAAATGAAGTCGAGCAGTTCGGCAACGTCACACTCGAGGTGGGACGGAACCAGCTTGAGATTTCCAAGGGTGGTGGCGCGAACACCCAGGGCGCGCAGATGACCATCGCCAACCTCTCCCGTGCGGTGGGTGGAGGTGTTGCGCGGATTGTGACCTCCGCTGCCGGTACCATCGGCACACCTACTGGCGACCACGGTCGCATCGTGTTCACGCAAATCAATGGGGCGGCCCCTGCGCCCGATTCCACGCTCGGCACCACGCTGCCGTGGGCCACGCTTCTGGAAGATGGTTTCGCCGCTTACGGCGTGACCGGTCTGTCCGGAATCGCGGCAGGTCCCAGCACCAACGTGGGTGTTGATGCGGCGTTCGTCCCCAGCGCCACTGTCCGGTATAATTTCAATGGTGCCGCAGCCACGAGTCTCACCCTCGCTGCCGGAAATCAGCAGATGGCGGCGTTCCGCTTTGGCAACGGCAACGTGGCCACCAATTCACTGCTCTTTACCACTGCCACTGACACCCTTTTCATCGGGGATGGCGTGGTTATTTCGGATAATAACAACCAGGTCCGCACGATCGGTTCAGCGGCCACCCGCGGCATTATTACCTCCGGGCTTTCGGGGGCCGACGCGGGCACCAAGGAACTCTTCTTCCACAACAACCAGAACGTCCTGGGGGTGGAGTCCGTCATTGCGGACAACAACGGTTCGGTGATTGTCCACAAAGGCACGGGTGGCGGCACCCTCGAATTGCGCGCGGTGAACAGCTATTCCGGTGGCACCATCGTCCACTCCGGACGCCTGAATGCCACCGTTGCGGGAAGTCTTGGCTCGGGGCCGGTGACCGTGAAGGGAGCGGCGATCCAGTTAAACCAGCCCGGAACCACTTCCAGCACCGCCGGATTCCTCATTCAGGATCGCTCGGAACTGTATCTCCAAAACAACGCCGGGGTGTATAACCAGCCGGGTGATCGCTTTGTCCTCGTGGGGGAGGGGAACACGCTCACTG
>JAYUWZ010000563.1:0-3670 GCA_043753265.1 Verrucomicrobiaceae bacterium | reverse complement strand
CCAGCGAGCCATACAGCAGGATGCTCCAGCCAAAAAAGACCTCCAGCTTTCCGTCGACAGGCACTGAGGTGAGGCAATCCCACATGAGCCCGGCAATGAAAGCCATGGCCAGCATACCCCAGAGCGGCAGCGCTGCCGCGGCATAGAAAAACACCACAGGAAGCAGCAGGATCTGCCCACCAAGCCCCGGAAACACGCCGAGAAAGTGCTGAATCACCAGCGCCAGAAACATCATGAGAACCAGAAGTAAGGAAAACATGGCTATTTTTGAACCTGGGCTCCCTTCATGCCGGCCACGATGAACACGTCGTTGACGGAGGCGAGATTGACCGCAGGCTCCAAAGTCGCCTGCTTGTCCTGCTCGCGCACCTTTGCGTCGACCACTCTCCCGATGAGTACACCGGGCGGATAAATCTGGCCCGCACCACTGGTAAATACAGGCTCACCCTTGGGGAGCGATTCGTAGCGTCCGATAAATTGGAGCAGCAGCCGGGGCTCCGCGGTGCTGCCGATACGCGCTCCGCTCATCAGCAAATCCGCACGCACGATCCCCTGCTTGCCAGCCTCCCTCGAGTCCCCCACCCGAGCGGGTACCTTGCAGTTCTCATCGGTAATCAAAAGCACAGTGGCCATGTGGTCGGCTGTCTGGATGACTTTGCCCACCAGTCCGTCGGCAGTCAGCGCGCACATGCCGGGCTGCACTCCATCGAGAGTCCCCTTGTCGAGTTGGATGGCGCTCCACCAGTTTGCGCCCGGGCGGCCAATCACTCTCGCAGGCAGCAGGGCAAAGGGCGATTGCGTCTGGTAGCCCAGTGCTTTTTGGAGCCGCAGGTTCTCCGTCTCGACTCCGCGAAGTGCCTGGTTTTCAGCCCTGAGCCGCTCGGCCTCGGTCGTGAGAAGGACGTTTTCCGCCTCCAGTTCGCCCAGTTTTTTCGTGCCGGAATTATACACCTTCCACTTCGCATCCCACTCGGAGCCCTTGCGTAGGAAGGGAGAGATAATGCTCAGAAAGCCGGACTGCACGCGCTGCCGGTTTCTCGGGCTGATGAGAAATACCAGCAGGGTCGCCACCAAGAAAATCGAGACTGCGATGACGTTGGAGCGGCGTTTCATCACGGCACCCTCCGCAAAGTTTCACATCGCGCAAGTGCGAGCATGCAACCCAACGAAAGCACGAGAAACGATTCCACTGGCCCGGGTCCATTCACCGGGACAGGTCTCATCAAAGGTCGCTCGCCACGCGCTGGGGCGGGCGCGGCGGGCTGGCGATTCGTTTTCATCGGCCAGGGCCGCTTAGCTTGCGCTCCCCCGCCACTGTCGATCTGTCGCAGTGACCTGGCGAAGGAATTTCATTTCGCTCAGGGCGCGGCCAGTTCCCTCGGCCACCGCACTGAGCGGGTCTTCGGCAACGTGCACGGGCAGGCCCGTTTCTTCGCTCAGCAGGCGATCGAGCCCGCGCAGCAGCGCACCACCCCCAGCCAGCACAAGGCCCCGGTCTACCAGGTCCGCGCTCAACTCGGGCGGGCAACGCTCCAGCGTCACGCGCACATTGTCCACGATGGTTGAAATCGGCTCCAGGAGTGCCTCACGCACTTCCTGGGAGGTGATGCTCAGCGTTTTCGGAAGACCGGCGACGAGGTCACGCCCCTTGACCTCCATCGTCTGCTCCTTCTCGATGGGATACGCACTGCCGATTTTGATTTTGATGTCTTCAGCCGTCCGCTCACCAATCATCAGATTGTAAGCGCGCTTCATGTATTGAATGATGGCCTCGTCCAGTTCGTCGCCCGCGACGCGGACGCTTCGGCTGAATACGATGCCGGAAAGGGAGATGAGCGCCACTTCCGTGGTGCCACCGCCGATGTCGATAATCATGTTTCCCGCGGCGTCCTGCACAGGAAGGCCGCAGCCGATGGCGGCCGCCATCGGTTCCTCTATCAAGTAAACTTCGCGCGCGCCGGCATGCAGTGCCGAGTCTTTTACCGCGCGTTTTTCCACCTCGGTGATACCCGAGGGAACGGCCACCACCACGCGTGGCCGGGGTTTGAAAAGGGTGCGTTTGCCGTGCACCTTCTGAATGAAGTGCCGGAGCATGGCCTCCGTAATCTCGAAGTCGGCGATCACGCCGTCCTTGAGCGGACGGATGGCCACGATGTTGCCAGGGGTGCGCCCCAGCATGCGTTTTGCCTCGTCGCCGACTGCCAGCACTTTGCTGGTTCCGGCCTGGACGGCGACCACCGAGGGTTCGCGAAGGACAATTCCGTGATCCTTTACGTAGACAAGGGTGTTTGCCGTGCCGAGATCTATGCCAATGTCATTTGAGAAAAAGCCAAGTAGTCCGTTAAGCATTGAGCTGAAAGTAGTTGTGAAGAGGCGGGAAAGGTCGCCTTACGGGTGGAAATGACCGCTCGCTGGCACCCTCGGGTGTTCAGTCGGTTGTGAGCGGTCGGGTTCATGATCGTTGAAATGGCCGCGCCTTTTAGGTTTGTAACGTGATAGCGTCAAAAGAAATTCAAAGCGCAACGGGCAAAAGATTTTTTTATAGGTGCCACCCAAGGGTGGCGATGGTTGGAGAAAGGAACACATGCAAACTCACAATACGTGGTTCATCCACGGGTCTTACATACAATCGTAAGAAATTTGCGTGCCGTAGTTACCGAAACTTTTAATACCCACTTCCCCGGCCCAAAATTAGGGTAAATCCCGGTAGGGACGCGCGGCCCGCGTGTCCGCAAGGGTCAATGTCCATCCGACACCCCTCCAAAACGTGCCGAGGAGCACCCTTCGCCGCCACTTAGCGTGGAGCGCCTATTTTTTTGCTTCCTTCCTCGAATTAAAATCGCACCCCATTCACGCCTCGCACTTGCACTCCCCCCCTGCAATGTCCACTGTCCGCTGCCGATGCGTTTTCAGACTCTTTACGAAGGCCGCCACTTCCTTGTCCCTTTTCTCATTATCGCCCTCCTCTTTGGCTGGCTGGCCATGGATTGGGTTGGCTACTTGTGGATCGCCATACCGTTCGGGTTGCTTTTCATTTTCTGCGTCAACTTCTTCCGCGACCCGGATCGCCGCATCGCCCCGGGCGAGGATGTGGTGGTCGCCGCAGCGGATGGCGTGGTGGATGCCATCGAGGAAGTCCAGGAGTCCGAGGTGCTCAACCGCCGTTGCATTCGTGTCAGCATCTTCCTCAATGTTTTTAGTGTGCACGTGAACCGCGCCCCCATCGGTGGCCGCATCACCTTCCAAAAGCACCACCCCGGCGACTACCTGGATGCACGCCATCCGTATTGCCACCAGAAGAATGAAGCGCTCACCTGGGCCTTCACCAACTCCAAGGCCACACTCGTGGTGCGCCAGATCACCGGGGCCATCGCCCGCCGCATCGTCCCTTGGTCCCGCCCCGGTGACACGGTGGAAAAGGGCCATCGCTTTGGCATGATTCGCTTTGGCTCCCGTACTGACATCTTTCTGCCTTTGGGCACCGAGATCCTCGTGAAACTCGGCGACCAGGTGGAGGGCGGCTCCAGCCTGCTTGCAAAACTGGTTGCCCCCGACCCGTGCTACACAATGCCCGCTGGCGCTCCGCTCCTTGTAGGCTAGTTTGCGCCACGCATACCATGAGCGACGACGGTTCTCCAAAAATCTACCTCCTGCCGAATCTGATGACGGC
>JAYUWZ010000562.1:0-1566 GCA_043753265.1 Verrucomicrobiaceae bacterium | reverse complement strand
CACTGCCTCTCAATGCCCAGGAGCCTCCGCGCAATGCGCCGGTCGCCGAAACGGTCGCCCAGGAGATTCGGGTGGATGAACAGTTCGGGTTTGCGACTGCAAAGATTCACTGGTTCGCCGAGAAAGGGCAGAAGCTCCCGTTGCTCTTCGATCCCGCCGTGCTCACCAAAGCCACCTACCCCACAGCGAATCTCAAGCTCGTGCAGACTGCCGCCAACGGAAAACGCGCGCACCATTTACTGGCGCTGGAGTCCGGTACTTTCGATGCGGAATTGCAGTATCAAATCGCAGTGACAACGAACGCGCAGGGACCCGGCATTACACTGCCCTCCCAATTCGGGCTGGTGAATTCCGTCACGCTCACCCTGGCGAATCTCGATGTCGATGTCTCCTCGCCGCAGGCCGTTTCCGTGGCCCGCAAGAGCGATGGAAAGGCCACGGTCGCCACGCTCATTCTGGCTCCTGCAAATGACATCCGCATCGGCTGGATGCCGCGCAGCCGCGATGTCGCCAAGGAAAAGGCGGTATTCCATGCCGAGTTCACCCAGCTTTCCGTGCCAACCGCAGGTGTGGTCGAGGGTCTGCATCACGTGGCCGTGAAGCCCGCGCAGGGCGAGCTCTCGGAGCTCGTGTTCTCCGTTCCGAAAGGTGCGACCATCACCGACGTGATCGATCCCGCCATGCTCGTCCAGGGGCAGGAAAAACCAGCCCGCTCCATCGTCTCGCAATGGCGCTTTGATCCCGATTCCGGCAAGCTCCGCGTGGCCGTGGCACCGAGCCAGTCCCGTCCTTTCAGCCTGCTCATCCGCTCGCAGGTTGCGACCGGGCCACTGCCCATCACGCAGGCTGTGGGCCTTATATCCATGGACGGTGCGGCAAGCCAGATCGGCATGTTTGGCGTGGCAACGGGAAGCGAGGTGCAGCTCGACACCGTCACCTCCGAAACGCTGACACCCATCAATTTGGAAGACTACCCATCGAATCTCGCCGGTGCGCTCGCTGGCCAGATTCCCGGCCTCACAGTGCGCCGGGCCTTTCGCTACGCCGACTCCAAGGCGACCGACGCTATCAAGGCCTCCGCGGTGGAGCCCGATGTGCGCGTGGAATCGCAGGACACCCTCTCACTCGGCGAGGACCGTGTGTTGCTGGCATCCAATGCCAGTGTGCAAATCACCCGCGCGGGAATCTTTCGCCTGAGCTTTGCGCTGCCTGCGGGAATGGATGTGGAATCCATCAATGGCACCGCGGTAAGCCACTGGACCGAATCAAAAGCAGGCGACAGCCGCATCATCACCATGCACCTGCGCGGACGCACCGAGGGAACCCAGCAATTCGCCATCTCGCTGACAGGCCCTGGTATCAAGGCCGTGAAGGCATGGAAGACTCCACAGCTCGTGTTCCGCGAGGTGGGCAAGCAACGCGGCAGCCTGGTCATCGTCCCCGAGCAGGGAATGCGGCTGCAAGTAACGGCGCGCGATGGGGTGACCCAACTCGACCCGCAAAAATCCGGCATCAAGCAGAAAGGCGTTCTCGCCTTCCGCGTACTGCAAACTCCGTGGAATCTCA
>JAYUWZ010000561.1:0-3679 GCA_043753265.1 Verrucomicrobiaceae bacterium | reverse complement strand
GCTGCTTGGCCTTATGTTTTACATCTACGCGGTGGCTGGCGTGCATCTCTTCGGCGGGCACGACCCCGTGCATTTCGGCTCGCTCAGCACCGCGCTTTTCTCGCTCTTCCGCATCGTCACTCTTGATGACTGGGCCAACATCTATGCCGCGCAGCTCACGCATGTGTCGACGACGAAAGCGGTGATCTACTTCGTCTCCTTCATCCTCTTCGGCACGATGATAGTTCTAAATCTCTTCATCGGCATCGCGATGAACGGCATGGCCGAGATGCACGACGAGCTGGCCGAGCGCGCCCGCGCGCGGCACCTGCGGGAGAGCGGCGCGCCGACGCTCGGTGACGAGCTGCTCGCGCTCGAACAAGAGATGAAAGCGATGCAAACGCGGCTCGCCAGCCTCCGCCGGCACAGCGCCGCCGCGCCCGCGCCGAACCAGCCATGCCCCTCGGCAAACCATTCCAAACCCACGCTCCTTCGATCCACCTGAATTCCCAGAACTAACCCGGTGCGGCGCTCGCGCTCGAACTGCCCAATCATGCCCATTTGAATCATGCCCAATAAATCCCCCTTTTGCATTTGGGAATTTGGGCTCATGGTGCGCACATGCCCAATGCCGCCGTCTCGCGCCTCGTCCTCTCCGGCTACTCGGAACCCCTCGCTGCTGATGCCGCCCGCTCCGCCCTTCGAGAGATTAGCGGGAAGGTGTCGTGCGGCTTTGTATTCTGCTCTGCAGACTATCGGGAGGAGCTCCCGGATTTTCTGGAAACTGTGCAGGTTCATGGGCATGTGCCGATTCTCGTGGGGTGCAGTGGTTCCAGCCTGATTGGCACAGGCGTGGAAGCGGAAGGGACACAGGGATTTTCACTGCTGCTGCTGCATCTTCCGAATACCGAGTTGAAGACATTTCAGTTCACGGATCAAACCGTGCCGGCTTGGGAGGATGACAAGGCCTGGAAGGAGGCCACCGGGAGCGATCCCATGGATGCGTGGATGATGCTGAGCGATCCCTCGGGGGTGCCCATCGAGCCCTGGCTGCGGGCGTGGAATGATGCGACCAAGGGCGCGCCTTGCTTTGGGGGGCTCGGAAGCGGCGGACGCGAAGGGAGTGATATTTTTGTATTCCGGGATCGCGAGCCTCTGGAGGGCGGCGGCGTGGCGCTCGGCTTCAGGGGTGGTGTCAAAATCCGCACCCTTGTGAGCCAGGGTTGCAGGCCGATTGGCGAGCCGCTCCCGGTAACGAGCGCGGAGCACAATGTGGTGCATACGCTGGGATCGCGCCCCGCCTACCAGGTGCTCGACGAGGCATTCCAGGCGCTGCCCGATCGGGAGAAGAAACGGGCGGAGGGAAACCTGTTCGCGGGACTGGCGATTCGGGAGGATCGCGAGGAGTTCCATCGTGGCGATTTTTTGATTCGGAACATTCTCGGGGCCGATGAATCCAGCGGAGCCGTGGCGCTCGGGGCATTTCCACGCGTGGGGCAAACGCTGCAGTATCAATTGCGCGATGCTGGGGCCGCCGACGAGGATCTACGCCACCTCGCGGGCGACATGGCGACGGCGGGCGTGAAGCCTTTTGGCTCGCTGGTCTTTTCCTGCGGTGGTCGCGGGCGCGGGATGTTTGGGGTGGAGAACCATGACGCTGCGGTGCTGGCTGAGGTGCTCGGTACGCACGCCAGTGCGGGGTTTTTCTGCAATGGGGAGATTGGGCCGGTGGGGGGAAGGAATTTTGTGCACGGGTATACTGCGAGTGCGGCGTTGTTTTGTGATGAGTAGGGGGTTCGATTGCTGAGATAGCGCAGCCAGTGAAGTGAGGTCCCTCGACTCGTTCCTCGCTCGGGATGACTGCTTTTGAAAAGGCGCTGCTGTGGTTTGCCGACGGGCAATTAGAATTTCAATGGGTTTCCAAATGCTTTTGAATTCCACGGGATCTTTCAGTCGCTTAAAGCTCCCTCAAGATGACAGGAATTAGGAAAGGGTTAACACTGCAACGTGCCGCGTAATGATTCTCAAGATGACATTGTAAAGAGAGACTAGACAGATACGAATATCCCACCCCGAAAAACGACTCCCGTGCAGACACTCGAATCCACCGCCCCGGCCATCGCTGCCGGAATCGATCTGGTGCGCCAGCGGGCGGGGCGTGTCGCAGTGGGCACGGCGTGCATGTATGCGGCGCCCATCCTTCTTTTATGGCTGGCCATCGTGGCACCGCTCGATTTTTTCGTGGAGCTGCCGCGCTGGGCCCGGGCGTGCTTTTTTGTGGGTGCCTGGGGAATTGCGGGCTTTGTGGTGTGGTGGTGGGGCGTGCGGGTGCTCATGCGACCGCAGGCGGATGACGGAGTGGCGCTGCGCATCGAAAAGGCGATGCCGGAATTTCGCTCGCGCTACATCGCCAGCGTGCAGCTCGCGCGCAATGTCGCCGCGGCCCCCTCCCCTGCCCTCGTGGCGGCGCTGCTGAAGGAAACGACAGACATCGCGCACGAGACAGATTTTCGCCGGGTAATCACCACCGACCATTTGCGCCCCTGGCGAAACGGTCTGCTCATTGCCGCGCTGGTGGCTGCGGGTCTTTGCTGGCTGGGCGGGAAGAACACCGCCCCGATGCTCCTCCGCGCCTTCCTGATCGAGCGCGACATTCCACGCAAGACCCAGATCGTCGCATGGTCGGGCGACCGGACGGTGGCCATTGGCGATGACCTGCGGCTGGAGGTTTCTGCCGCCGGGCAGTTGCCGTTTACCGGCACGATGCACATTCAGACGCCGTCTGGAGCAAAGCAGCAATTTGCCATCGACGCTGATCCGCTGAATTCCGCGCGTTTCTTTCGCACGCTGAGCGCGGTGCAGGAGTCGTTTACCTACTCGCTTCACATCGGGGACAATCACACCCCCACCGGGCGTGTGACCGTGCGGCCACGGCCTGTGCTGGTGAGCACTTCGTATCTCCAAAACTGGCCATCTTACACGAACCGTCCCCCGCAAGCGAGGCAACCCAGCGACCTCAAACTCCTCGCGGGCTCGCAACTGGCAGTGCGCGTGAAACCCAGCGTGCCTCTCGCGAGCGCCTCGCTACTGCTGCTGGGCGCGGACAGGAAGACGACGCTGAAAGCAATCTCGCTCTTTCCGGAAGGTGAGCAATGGGTGTGCATGGCAAAGATCCCGCCCAAGGATCTCGCAGGCCTCACGTACCAATTAATCGATACGGCGGGAGTCGAGAGCAAGAGCATGGCGGTGACTCCCGTGATCCTCATTCCCGATGCGCTGCCGACCATCCAAGTCACCTGGCCACCGCGCCGTGAGGAACTGGTTACCAACCGGGCCACGCTGCTGGTGGCATTTGAGGCGAAGGACGATTTTGGACTGGGTAGTGTGCGCATGCACTTTGCAGTAAACTGGAACGAGGGGGCAAAGCACCGCACGCTGGATCTGGACATCGGGGGAGAAGCACCGCGCAGCCTCGACCGGCGGTTCGAATGGCGATTGGATCGAATCCAGCCGCCCATTCAGGAGGGGGACGTGATCGATTATTGGTTCGAAGTGCAGGACAATAACACGGAGACGGGTCCTGGGATTGCGACGATCCCAGAGCACTATCAGGCCCGCGTGGTGAGTGATGAGGAGAAGCGCGCGGACCTTGGCGCGAGGCTGAGCGACACGCTTAACGGGCTGAACGATGTGAGGCAGG
>JAYUWZ010000560.1:0-3680 GCA_043753265.1 Verrucomicrobiaceae bacterium | reverse complement strand
GCCAGTTCCGGTCGCTCATTCGCAGTTCGCCCACCACCTCGAAGGAGGTCTTGAGGCTTGCGCTTGGGGTGGCGTCGAGGCCGAGTATCTTGCCGAGTTCGAGTTGGGAAATGAGGTAGTTGTTCTTCGCGCGGATCAAGTCTGGCTGCGCATTGGCCACTGCCACCTCGGCGCGCAGCACGTTGAATTTTGGCACCGTACCTGCATCGAAGCGGTTCTTCTGGTCCTTCAATTCATCCTGAAGCAGCCGGATGTTTTCCTCGGCTACCGTGATGAGTTTGCGGTTGAGCAAAACTAGGTAAAATTGCGAGCGGGTCTGCGCGATCACCCGCTCCACGGTATCGCGGAAAAGGTAAACGCTCTGGTCCTCGGTAAACTTCGCAATCTTCAGCGCGGCCGCGACCTGGCCGCCGGAATAGAGCACCTGCCGGGCCTCGATGGCGATGCGCCATGTTTTATCGCCGCCAAAACTCCCACTGCCCCCGTTGCCGCCGCCAAGGCTAATGGTGTCGGTGCCTGTGCCGGAGGCGTTGGCCACCTGGATATCGCTGCTCCCGCCTCCCGATGAGGAGTTACGTTCGAGCAGGTCCTTGTCCTGCTGCGAATAGGTGGTGGTTAATTCGACGCGGGGTAGGGCTTGAGCCCGCACTTCGAGAACCTGACCACGGGTGCGCTCGATCTCCTGCTTGGCCTGCAGAATCCGCGGATTTTGCTGGATCGTAAGCGCGACCGCACGTTCGAGGGTCAGGTCGCCACGGACAGCGGTCACTTTTTCCGGCGCGGTGTAAGCCTTTCTGGGCGTAGGCGCGTTTTTTTTCGGTGCCCCCTTCTTTACTCCCTTCTCGGCTGCTTCGACGTTGGTCAGGACTGGGAGGAAAGTGAATGCCGCGATGGCGGCGAGAGCCCTATGGATGGTCATTGTGGACAGTGCGGAAGAATTTTCTCGTAGATGCTCAGCCATGTGTGCTGCTCATCGGTGTTGAGATGCTGCATGAGCTGCATCAGGTTATCAGCCATATCTGAACGGATTCTGCCAACCAACTCAACGCCTTTGGGCGTGATGTGGACGAAAACTTTGCGGCGGTCATTCGATGCGGTCTGGCGCCGGGCGTAGCCGAGCTTTTCCAAGCGATCTACGAGTCCCGTGGCTGCGGCGGTCGTATGCCTCATGCGGGCGGCGACCTCGCTCATGGAGGGAGCGGGTTGCTGTTGGGCTAGGAAGCCGAGCAGAAGGTATTGGACATAAGAGACGTTTCCTCTGGCGAGCTCTTTCGATAGATTGATAACGAAGCTGCGTTGAAGGTCTGTGAAAATCTCTGCGAGCCGTTCGGCATTCGCTCGGAGACTGGTTTCATCGTGTGGCGCGTGCATAAGAATTTAATGGCCTAAAACGTAAGGAGTACTGATGAAGCGTCAAATGGGATTTTCAGATGATTTTTCGGCACGCCGCGTGCTGTGATCTTTGCAACCTTTCGCGGACACCTATGCAACGATACTCTTCTCAACCCGGAACCTTAGACATTGCAGACAGTTTTGCGGCAACCGTGCCCGGCGTGGAGCGTCGAAAAGTGCTTCTCCTAGAGGACGATGCGGACTTCGGCAGTGCGATGAAGCACTTCCTGTCCGACAATGGCTATGAAGTGGTTTCCGTACACAATGGGGTGGAGGGTGTGCATGAGGTGCTCGCGAGCGATTTCGAGGTTATTCTCTGCGATATGATGATGCCGACCCTCCCGGGCGACATGTTTTTCAGGGCTGTGGAGCGCATGCGCCCGCATCTTTGCGACCGGTTCATTTTCATGACCGGCCATCGCGGCAACCCCAAGGTGACCGACTTCATCCGCAACGTGAATGGCACGATGCTCTCCAAACCCTTCCAGGTGGACGACTTGCTGGAGATGATTGCCTTTGTCCAAGTGCGCACGGCGATGTCCTGAAGGGGATCTGCGTGAGAAGTGAGACGTGGAGCGTTGAGAAGAATGCTGCAATTTTGAGAGGCTGCCGCGACACAGGTTGGGGGAGTTTCAGAGAGGAGTGTGCGAACGTCTCATTTGTGCAATCTTTGTACTTCAAATTTGACATTAGCGCGAGAACGGATGGGAGTTCTGGTTGTGTATAAAGTCATCCTCCTGCTGACAAAAGGCATCATCCGCGATCAAGTGGCGCGGAGAAAGATGATGTTCTGGATTATGCTTGTGGCGCTGGTGATGCTGTTTGCGGGCTCAGTGTTCATCCCCGACCAATGGGCGCGCCAGCATCCCTGGACCACGATTGCCTACTGGGGGGTTTGTGCGTTGCTCACCTTCACAGGCATGCTGCTGGCGCTGCTCGACATCCTGCTTATCCGCGCCATGCACCGCGCGGCCCGGCGGGCGATGGAGCGAGGACTTCTCTGGGAGGAACCCAAGGACAAGCAATGATTCGCACGCGCGAGGAACTGGAGGCATTCGAGCGGATGACGCTCGCGCCGTGGGCGCAAAAGTCGGGCGACTCGCTCGGGCGCATATACCGGGAGCCGAGGCACCCGCAGCGCACGGAGTATCAGCGGGATCGGTCGCGCATCATCCACACGCGGGCCTTTCGACGTCTGGAGTACAAGACACAGGTGTTTCTCAATGGCACGGGCGACCACCTGCGCACGCGGCTCACGCATACTTTTGAGGTGGCGAATACCTCGCGCGATATCGCCAGGGCTCTCGCGCTGAACGAGGACCTGACGGAGGCCATCGCGCTCGCGCACGACCTCGGCCACCCGCCCTTTGGCCACAGTGGCGAGGAGACGCTGGATGAAATGATGAAGGGCCACGGCGGATTCGATCACAATGACCAGAGCCTGCGCATCGTGGATGTGGTGGAGGTGCGCTACCCGAATTTTCCCGGCATCAACCTCAGCCACGAGGTGCGCGAGGGGCTGCAAAAGCACGCGAAATTTTACCAGGGCACCAATGGGATGCATCCTCAGCCGAGCCTGGAAGCGCAGCTCGCGAACCTCGCGGATGAAATCACCTACTACAGCCACGATCTCGACGATGGTCTCGACTTCGAATTGCTCGACCCTGTGCAACTCGCGGAACTCGACGTGTGGCGCGAGAGCGAGCGCGAGGTGCGGCAACATTTTCCAAAGCTCGAGGGGCGGGAGTTTCGCGCGTATGTGATCCGGTGCATCATCGATCGGCAGGTAGCGGATGTCGTGCGCACGAGCGCGGCGCTCATCGCGGAATCGGGGGTGCAATCCGCCGACGATGTGCGGCGGTATTCGCGACCGCTCATCGCCTACAGCGAGGGCCTCCTCAAAGCGAATCAGCAGCTCCGGCGCTTCCTTTACAAAAACCTGTATTATCATCCCAGCGTGGCAGGGGCCAGCCAGAGCGCCTGCACGCGGCTGCGCGATGTCTTTGGGGCGTATATAAAGGATCCCGATTTGCTAGGGAAGACGACGGCGCGGCGCGTGGAGGCCGATGGGCTGCACCGGACTGTGTGCGATTATGTATCGGGGATGACGGACCGGTATCTGCTCGATGAGCATGGGCGGTTGTTTGCGGGGGCGTGAGGGAAAACGTCCAACGTCCAACGCTCAACATCCAACGCCAAATGGCGCGAGCGACGGAGGAGCGCGCAATGCGGTCTCCACAGTTGCAATCCCCGTCCCGCATCCTCCAAGGTGCCGTATGAAACAGGAA
>JAYUWZ010000559.1:0-3680 GCA_043753265.1 Verrucomicrobiaceae bacterium | reverse complement strand
CATCACGCCCCGGGTTCAACCTACTTTTTCACCCGCACCACCACCTCGTCCTGCTTGAGCTTGCCAAGAGTGTCGGAGATGCCCATTTCGAGCAGGAACGTTTTCCTTCCCACTTTGAACTCCGTGGGGCCGATGTCACCGGTACCGGAGGACCACGAAACCTTTTGCTCCTTCCCATCAGCCTTCACGGCGAAATCGTGGAAGCTCCATCCTCGCAGGCCTGCGGGTGGGGGAATCTGGCGTTTACCGAGGTAGGTCAGCATGAAATCTGGAAAAGAGATCGCCTTCTTTTCTTGGAAGGTGACCTTGGCCTGGTACTGGGCGGACGTGGGGGCGGCTGATTGCAGGGGGCTCATGTGGAGCAGAGTGATGAGTAAAAGCAGCAGAGCGGGTTTCATCGGGTTTACCTATAATGGGATTTTTGAAAACGAGGTGTCACGCAAAGGACGCGATGGGAGCGCGGTCTGTGTGCGGAGCACCAGCCGCAGCAAGGTCGATGAACCAAGTGACTCAGGTGATTACGGGGCATTGTTCGCCATTGCATTTTGCCGCGTAGCGGCATGACTACAATACGTGGTGTGAGCGAAGCGAACCCACGGAACAAGCAACATAGACCCGCGCCGCGTAGCGGCGCAACTGACCCGCTCTCACAAACACAAGTCCAGGGAGTATGAAATACGCGGGCTACGGCGCCTTTTTCTTCCCACTCATGCCAAACCCCACGAGCAGGCAGAGCCCGGCCAGAACGAGTCCGCCGAGGTGCTTGATGAAGCCGGTCTCCCACCAGCGCCAGATGCTCCAGGCGGCGATGAGCACGCCTGCGAGGGCAAAGTGCCACCATTTCCAGTTCACGCCATCGTTGTCGTCTTCCTCAGTGTTGTCGGGTTTTTGGGTATTCATGGGTTTTCTATTTTTGCATTGCTTGGTTTTGGTTGGGCGAAAGCATTACGAGTAAACTCGTATTTACGGCACGCGTTGCCGCATGGGCTGTGGCGTGGCTGAGATCATGGACGGAACACTTCAATCGCGGAGTCGTTGAGGACACGGTAGTCCAATTTCAAAGGGGTGAGCACCTCGGCCATGGCGTCGCGGGCGAGGGCATTGTGAAAGTCGAAGCTGATTTTCCGTTCGCTTTCCTTCTGCGGCACCGTGATGCGGCAGCCCATCTGCGCGCCCATTACCTTCATCGCCGTGGCAAGCGTGGTGTCTTTCGCGATGTAAAGGATGGAGCAGTAGCCGGCCTGGTAGATGTCTTTCTCGTACTCGCGTCCCTTCGCCTCGTTGCGCCAACGGGCGAGCCAGTATTGGCGGCCACTCCACGGGGTGGTGATGATCTGCTCGTTTCCCACGAGGCGCCAGCCGACGCGTGCACGGGTGAGAATCGCTTCCAGCACCATGTAGAGAGGCGCACCGTCGAACTGCACGGTGAGCGGCTCATCCTCCGCACCCGCAGGGATGGGGATGACAAGCCCCGTCTGCGTGGTGATTTCGGCGGCGATGGTGCTGAGCGGGGTGTTTTCCCAGATCATGGTCACCGGGCGCATGTAGCGCTCGGGCCAGCCCTTGGTGCCATCCGCGTAGATCCCCGTGGTGGGCGTGGGCGGCCTCTGCCCGTGGAGCATGTAGGCCTGCGCCACCACGGTGATGAGCAGGGAAATCATGAGCACTCCCGCAAAGGCGGCGGCGGGCCTGGAGACCGGCACGGCGGGTCCGCTGCCGGAGAGGATGCGCTGGATGCGCCCGAAAAGGGAGCCGCCCGTGGCGGAAAGCGCGAACTGCGTGGAGTGGTGTTGCCCCTCCGCGAGCGCGGCGAGTGCCTCGGCGTATTCCAGTTCGTGGCCGCAGGCGGCGATGGCGATGTCGTCGCAGCAGTGCTCGCGCTCCTGCCGGACTTGGGAGCTAATCCACCACACTGCCGGATGGAAAAAGAGCGCAGTCTCCGCGAGGCTTTGCAGGAGATTGACCAAGTAGTCGTGCCGGCGGATGTGGGCGAGTTCGTGCGCAAGCAGTGTCTCGAGCTGCGCGGGCGAGAGGCCGGTGATTGCGGAGGCCGGAAGCAGGACGACGGGACGGAGCCACCCGATGGCCACTGGGCATTCCACGGCTGCAGATTCAAAAATCCGCACGAGCGGCCGGATGTGTAATTTCCCACGCAACCGGGTGAACATCTCGGCAAGCCATGTCGGAATGGGACGCAGGAGCCGATGCTTCAGATGCTGGGTAAATGCCCATGCACCCAGGAGTCGGGTGGAGAGGATCATCACCCCCACGGCCCAGACCACCACCAGCCACGGGAGCAGGGGCGAAAGCCAGGCGCGGGCGGCTGGGCTTTCCGTGACAGGCGCGAGGATTGTCGGCGTATAGGGCGGGATGGGGCTGGGCGATTGTGTGGCCGTTGGAGTAGCCGTGGTGGACGGTGCCGGGGGCGCTTGAAAAGCGGCGGAAGGCCCCGTGGACATTTCCCGAAACTCAGCGGCGAACGTGGAGCACACCGCGCCGACGCATGCTGCGAGTGCCACTCCGCATGCAATGTAGCGGACCGAGGAGGTGCGGAATATGCGGGCTCGCAAGACGGCCCAGAGGAGAATACCGATGACTGCCCCCTGCCACACGAAATGCGCAAGGGTCCACCCGAGGGCGCGAAGAAGGGGGAGGTCGAGAATCTCCAGCAAGCCGCTCATGCTTGTTTCCGCTTGGCGCGGGCTTCATCGAGAAGCGCGCGGATTTTTGCGAGCTCGTCAACCGTGGCATTGGTGGAGCCCATGGCGCTCATCATCAATTTTTCCGCCGAGCCGCCGAATGCGCGCTCCACGAGATCGGTCACGAGCGCGCTTTGTACATCGGCCTGTGGCTTGGCTGCGGAGTAGGTATGGGAGCGGTCTTTTTCGTCGCGCAGAACGAGCCCCTTTTCGTGCATGATTTGGAGCATCTTCAGCACAGTGGTATAGGCGAGTTCACGCTTCTGCGAGAGCACCTCGTAAACCTGCCGGACCGTGCTGGTGCCGAGACTCCACAGCACCTGGAGGATTTCGAGTTCAGCATCGGTCGGGCGGTGTGGGTGGGTGCGTGGCGGCATTTGAAAGCTTTGTTACGAGGAGCTTCGTAGTTCATCTTCTGTGCATAGTCACGAAGATATTCGTAGTCGACAATACGGCGAACTCCGCAGACCCGCAGAAAGTGACAGATGCTGCCGATAATAATGAAGGTGCTCGTCGACATTGCGAGCGGTGTGCGCAGTCGCGATGGGAGCGCGGTCTGTGTGCGGAGCACCAGCCGCAGCGGTTTCCAAGACACTGCGGGGCGAACAATGGCGGACGATGCTCCCAGTAATTCGCATAGTCATCCAGTTCGTCCAACTCGCTGCGGCTGGTGCTTCGCACACAGACCGCGCTCCCGCGCATTTCCTACTCTAAGCGTCCTCCCACTCCGATAGACTACCGGATCAGCCCAAAGTGCGTTTCCTTGTCCCGCAGGAACGGCCAGTAAACGAGGAAGCCCGGGCCCATGATATTGCGTTCCGGCACCGTCCCCCACATGCGGCTATCGAGGCTGTTATAGCTGTTGTCTCCCAGCGCAAAATATTCGTGCTCCTTCAGTGGCGCGAAATCGCCCTGTCCAGAATACCCACGATACTCTGCAACGGGGTTTTCGGGGGTTCCTTTCATCACCCGTTGAAGTGT
>JAYUWZ010000558.1:0-3682 GCA_043753265.1 Verrucomicrobiaceae bacterium | reverse complement strand
CAGTACTGGCAGAAGAAACCCGACGCCCCCGTGGCGGCGCAGGTTTCAAACGATGACCTCGCGGCTCTGGCTGCGTCCGTGCATCTCAAGACCTGGTCGCAAGTGACCGCGTTTGGCTCGTTTCGCGACAAGCCGGAAAAGCGCGGGGCAGGCGGCTTGGTGGTGACGAAAGCATGGAACGCCATCGAGGAAAACTGGGCGGGAGTCTATGCCACCACCCACGCGCTCGCAGAGACGAAGACGTGGGAAGAAACAGCGGAGCGCGCAAAAGCGCTGCTCGTCCGCCAGCCGCAATTCCTGCAAAAGCGCTGGCTGGAAACATTCATCTCCGCGGCCGACGCACTGAAACGCAAAGACTCCGCGGAATTCGCCCGTCAGGTGCGTGTGCTGAAACAAAGCCCGCTCGCCGACGAAGCCTTCGCACTAGCGGAGATGTAAAAAAACGCCCAACGCCCAACATCCAACGCTAAACGCCCAATGGCGCAAGCGTAGCCTCAGCACCTTCATCCCGAAGGAACGCGTAATCAAGGCTGCGGCAACCCTATAGGACGCATAGGTTCCTATATGTCCTATTTGTCCCGCCAGTCCTTGCGAAAGGCCTCCACCCGTCGCTTGCGCCATTGGGCGTTGGATGTTGAGCGTTGAACGTTGAACGTTGGACGTTATATAGCGTCCCCCCCGCGTTGGATGTTGAACAGACCGCCCCTACTCCGCTAGCACCGCCGCGACATGTTCGCTCCTTTCCCGCCAGCACTCGCCGCAGCCGCATCGGATGCCCCCGTCTCGATGTGGCCTTTATGGGTGCTCGGGATCAGTCTGGTGGTGATCGTGGTTCTCATCACGATGTTGCGCGTTCACGCATTCGTGGCACTGTTCATCGCCGCGATTCTCACAGGCATCCTTTCCGCGCCGCTCGCACCCGAAGCGCTCAAAAAACTCGATCGGCCCCCAAAATCCCACGGCCACTGGGCGCAGTCGGTGGAACTTTCGGTTACTGGCTTTGGCAAGGTCGCCGAAAAGATCGGCGTGGTCATCGCGCTCGCCGCGATCATCGGCGTGTGCCTTGTCGAGAGCGGTGCGGCGGACAAGGTGGTGCGCCGCTTTCTTGCGCTCATGGGCGAGGGTCGCGCGGCGCATGCGCTTTTTGGAGCGGGCTTCCTGCTCTCCATCCCGATATTCTTCGAGACGTATTTCATGCTCCTGCTGCCACTCGCACAGGCGCTCCATGTACGCACGGGCCGCGACTACATGAAGTACGTGCTCGCGATCTGCTGCGGGGGAACCATCACGCACTCCCTCGTGGCTCCGCATCCCGGGCCGCTCGCAATGGCGGAAAATCTGCACCTCGATGTAGGGCACACAATGCTCTGCGGCATCCTCGCAGGAATTCTTCCAGCCACGTGCATGTGGCTGCTGGCCCAACGCATCAGCAACAAAGTCAACGCCCCCATGCGGGACACGGGCGGCGTGTCGCGGGAGGAATTGCAGGCCATGATGGCAAAGCCGGAAAGCGAGCTCCCCCCACTCTGGGCCGCGCTCACGCCCATCCTTCTGCCTCTCGGCCTCATCGGTTCCGCGTCGATTTCCTCCGTCCTCAACCTCAAGGACGGCTCGCCTGATCTGCATGGGTGGCTGGAGTTTCTCGGCGAGCGCCACATCGCGCTGCTCATTGGAGCACTCTCGGGCATGGCTCTGTGCATGTGGCGGCGCCGAATCGGACTGGTGGCGGTAAACAAACTCATCGGCCCGCGTTTTGCCGAGGCAGGGGTGATCATCCTGATCGCAAGCGCAGGCGGCGCATTTGGGGAGATGCTCAAACATGCAGGCGTAGGCACAGTCGCGGGCAGCCTCGCAAAAACGTGGGACCTCAATCTCATCTTTCTCGCCTGGGCAATCTCCACCCTCATCCGTGTGGCACAGGGCTCGGCAACGGTCGCCATGATCACCGCATCGTCGATCATGTTCAGCATCCTCCAGACCCATCCCCTCCCCTACCACCCCATGTACATCTTCCTCGCAATCGGCTTCGGCTCCAAAATGATCTCGTGGATGAACGACAGCGGATTCTGGACCGTGAGCAAACTGAGCGGCTTCACCGAAACAGAAACGCTGAAAAGTTGGACCGTCCTCGTCACCGTAGGAAGCCTCATCGGCCTCGCGCAATGCCTGCTGCTCGCATGGTGGCTGCCATTTAAGGGGTAGGCCGGGCTTTCATCCAACTAACCTTCCGTATCGCTGTCATCTTGAGAACCACAACACGGGCGTGATTTTCTGTGCGGAGATGCACAAGGCATCCGATCGCTCAGCGATCATCAAAGTCACGTAGGGGCACGATGCAGTATTTCATCTCCCCTAATTCCTGTCATCTTGAAGGAGCTTTAAGCGACTGAAAGATCCCGTGGAATTCACTGGTATTTGGATCGCCATGAAACTGCATGGGATCCTCCAGTCGCTGGAAGCTCCTTCAGAATGTTATCTGCCCGCGTGCCACAGCAAGGTTTCCCCTAGCGGAACCACGCAGCCCGGGTTGGCAACGCAACCACTCCTCACATGAACCTCCACCGCCTACTGGTCTGCCTGCTCGCGCTCGTTTTCACCTCGCTCCGCGCGGAGGATATCCGCATCGGCATCATCGGGCTCGATACGTCGCACGTCACCGCCTTCACAGAGTGCCTTAATAATCCCACGGCGAAGGATCACGTGCCCGGCGCAAAGGTCGTCGCGGCGTTCAAGGGCGGCAGCCCGGACATCGCCTCCAGCGCGAACCGCGTGGAGGGCTTCACCGCGACCTTGCGGGACAAGCACGGCGTGAAGATCTACGACACCGTGGAGGAAGTCTGCGCGGCGGTGGATGCGGTGCTCATCGAGAGCATCGATGGCCGTACCCATCTCGCCCAGGCCCGCACCGTCATTGCAGCGAAGAAGCCCCTCTACATCGACAAACCGCTCGCGGCATCCCTCAGCGATGCACTGGAAATCTACCGTCTTGCCCGCGAAGCCGGCGTGCCCATTTTCACCGCATCCTCATTGCGTTTTGGCAAAGCGACGCAGGCCGTGAGGCAGGGCAGCATCGGCAAAGTGCTGAGCGCCGAGACCACCAGTCCGGCGAGCATCGAGCCCACGCACGTCGACCTTTTCTGGTACGGCATCCACGGCTGCGAATCACTCTTCACGGTAATGGGAACGGGCTGCGAAACCGTCCAGCGCCGCGCCACTCCCGAGGGGCTCATCGAAGTTGTGGGAACGTGGAAAGGCGGCCGCACCGGCACCTTCCGCGAGAGTAAGGCCTATGGCGGCATCGCACGCGGCGAAAAAGGCGAGGCACCCGCCGGCGCATTCGACGGCTACAGGGGCCTCGTGGTGGAGATTGTAAAATTCTTCCAGACACGCCAGCCCCCGGTCTCCGCGGAAGAGTCTCTGGAAATATACGCATTCATGGAAGCGGCTGATGAAAGCAAGCGCCAGGGCGGCGCAGCCGTGCAAATTGCAGACGTGATGAAGAAGCACGCGCGCCCTTCAAAGTAGTGCCTCCCGCCAATGCCAGGCTTCACTGGCGTTTCGACCCGGAGAGCAGTTCGTGCAGGGCCCGGAGCATCGTCTCAGCGGTGTAGGGCTTGGGCAGGAAATGCTTCACCCCCAGGCTTTCCACCTGTGCCAGTTGCCCGGGATTGGCCATGCCACT
>JAYUWZ010000557.1:0-7785 GCA_043753265.1 Verrucomicrobiaceae bacterium | reverse complement strand
CAAGACCTTCGCGGAGCCCGGCAAGACGGCGATTGCGCCGGAGGCTGAAGGCCTTCCGAACGCCGCATTCCGGGTGAATGCGATGGATCACGAATCGGATTTCCCCGGTCGTGATGAGGTGGGTGGCAGGCGCTGGGGCGTGGCTCCCTCATTTTCAATCGGCCTCGGAACGAAGACTGTGGCGACTTTCAGCTACATGCACTTCGAGACGGATTCGGTTCCCGACTACGGCATTCCTTGGGTGAATCCCGATAACATCCCGCTTGCGAAGTATGCGGACAAGCCCGCCCCGGTGAATCGCAAGAACTGGTATGGCCTACGTGAGCGTGATTTTGAAGTAACACGGACCGATCTCGGCACCATCGAGGTGAAGCACGAATTCAACGACGACCTGAACATGCGCTATCTTGTGCGCTATGGGCGCACGACGCGCGACTCGGTGATTACCGCGCCGCGATTCAACGACAACAACAGCACGGACATCTCGCGCAACATCCAGTCGCGCGACCAGGAGGATAGCATCCTGGCGAACCAGGTGGACTTCAATGCGCGCTTCGACCTCTTCGGCATTCAGAATGCGCTGCTGGGCGGCGTCGAGTACGTCCGCGAAGACCAGGAAAATTTCCTGCGCACGGGCCCCGCGGCACCGGTGGCAGACTTGTATCATCCAGATGCGGGCGATTCGTATCCGGGCAGTGTGAAGCGGACGGGTGCGGTGAACGAGGCAAACACCGAGTCGCTGGCGCTATACCTTTTCAACAACATGAAGTTTGGCAAGCACTGGGAGCTCTCGGGAGGCGTGCGCTATGACTACTTCAGCGTGGACAACTCGCAGCGCGATGCGCTCGGAGCTGTGACGGGGTTTGATCGCATCGACAAAATGCTGAGCTGGCGCGCGGCGCTCTCCTACAAGCCGACGGAAAACGGGAACATTTACGTGGCCTACGGCACGTCGTTCAATCCCTCCGCGGAAGGGCTCACGCTCGCCGCGAACAATGCGGAGCTGGAACCCGAGAAGAACAACTCGTTCGAAGTGGGAACGAAGTGGGACTTCCTCGACAGGCGCCTCTCCCTGGCGGCGGCGGTCTTCCGCATACAAAAGGAAAATGCGCGCACGCCCGGCCTGCTGCCGACCGACCCGCCACAGGTGCTGGATGGCGAGCAGGTGGTGCAGGGGTTTGAAATCGGCCTGACTGGCAACGTGACCGCCGACTGGGCTGTGTATGCCAGCTACACTTATCTTGATAGCGAGGTGAAGAAGACCAACACCGTCGGTGAGGAAGGCAATGAACTGCCCAACACACCGGAGAATACGTTCAACATTTGGACGACCTATCAGGTCACTGAAAAACTGAACGTGGGACTCGGCGCGCAGTTTGTGGATAGCCGCTTCTCCTCGACCAACAACCTCCGCGAGGCGCCCAGCTACTGGACGCTCGACGCGATGGTGGGCTACAAGGTGAGCGAAAATGTCGACCTGCGCCTGAACGTTTATAACCTCGCGGACGAGGAATATATTGACCGCGTGGGCGGTGGACATTTCATCCCCGGTCCCGGCCGCTCGGCAACCGTCACGGCGGGCTTTAAATTCTAGCGTATTCCATCAAATATGTTGCTCAGCATTCCCGATGTCCTCACCCCGGAACAAGTGGATGAGGCCCGCGGTGTGCTCGCGAGCGCCGAGTGGGTGGATGGCCGCGTGACTGCGGGCCATCAATCCGCCAAGGCCAAGGACAACATGCAGATCCCGGAGGGGAGCCCTGCGGCGCTGAAGCTCGGCGACATGATTGTGACTGCGCTGGGGAAGAATCCACTCTTCCTTTCCGCAGCGCTGCCGCTTCGGGTATTCCCGCCACTGTTCAACCGCTATTCCGGCGGGCAGTCCTTCGGCACGCATGTGGACAACGCGATCCGGCAGGTGCCGGGAACGTCGATGCGCATCCGCACCGACCTCTCGGCCACGCTGTTTTTTGCAAACCCGGATGAGTACGATGGCGGCGAGCTTTGCGTGGAGGACACGTATGGCGTGCAACAGGTGAAACTCCCGGCAGGCAGCATGCTGCTTTATCCCGCGACGAGCCTGCATCACGTCACTCCGGTGACGCGCGGCGCACGGGTGTCGTCGTTCTTCTGGATCCAAAGCATGGTGCGCGATGACGGGCAGCGCTCCCTGTTGTTCGACTTGGACATGGCAATCCAGCGCCTCACGGGGGATCATCCAGAGCACCCCTCGGCCATCCAACTCACGGGGGTGTATCACAATTTGCTCCGGCAATGGGCGGAGATGTAGCACCGGCACGACGATGAAATTTAGAAAGCTGATCTTTTGGGCCCATCTGGTGGTGGGAGTGGTGGCGGGCCTGGTGATTCTGACGATGGCCGTGACGGGCATCATGTACGCCTACCAGCGGCAGATCATCGGTGCCGCCGAGCGGAGTATCGCAAAAATTGCGCCGCCTGCGGATGGTACGACTCGGCTGGGACTTGAGGAACTCGCGGCCCGTGTGGCTACTGCAGTGCCTGATGAGCGACCCAGCGCATTCACGCTGCGCCGCGAGGCCACGGAGCCCGTGCTGGTAAACCTCGGGCGAGAGCGTGCGGTGCTGGCAAATCCCTACACCGGTGCCGTGGTCGGAGAGGCTTCGAAATGGCGCGGCTTCCTGCACGATGTGGAGCAGGTTCACCGCAATTTGGCGATTGGGCCAAATGGAAAATCGATCACCGGCGCGGCGAGCCTCGCATTTTTCGCGCTGCTCCTCTCGGGGCTCTATCTTTGGTGGCCGCGCAAGTGGAACAAGGCGGCGCTGAAGATGGCGACGATTCCATCGCTCAAGCTGAAGGGAAAGGTGCGGCACTGGAACTGGCACAACGCTTTTGGATTTTGGGCGGCGATTCCGCTGCTCGTGGCGATCCTCACGGGAATCGTGATGTCCTATCAATGGGCGAATAACCTGCTCTTCCGGGCCACTGGCAATGAGCCCCCGCCGCCGCGCGCGGCCCGGGTGGAACGCCCGGAGAAACCAGCTTCGGAGCGTCCTCCTTTCCGCGCCGAGGGACTGGGCAAGATTTGGGCCGAGTCGGAGACGCGGGTTCCTGCGTGGAACATCGCGACGATTCGCCTTGGTGAAGGGCCTGTGACGGTGATCATGGACGAGGGAAATGGCGGACGTCCGGATTTGCGCGCGCAGCTTACCTTTGATCGGCGCAGTGGCGAGGTGCAGAAGTGGGAGCCGTATTCCAGCCACAACCTCGGGCGGCAGCTCCGCATGTGGGCAAAACCCGTTCACACGGGCGAGGCGCTTGGGCTCATCGGGCAGACCATTGCGGCCCTTGCCGCGCTGGCTGCGGTCATTCTGGTGTGGACGGGATTTGGCCTGTCCATCCGCCGCTTCCGCCAGCGTGGAAAACCCAAGACTGCGGCAGACTTCGAAGCGCCTATTGCACCTTTGGAGGAAGCAACTACATCATTCACCACGACTCGCTGATTTCATGATCGAACTTTTCATCAAGGGTGGGCCCATTATGTGGCCGTTGCTCGTCACTTCCATCGTGGCGCTGAGCATGGTGCTGGAGCGTCTGGTATTCATCGCCATGGAGACCGGGCGCCGGCAGCCGCGTGTGGTGCGCGAGATTTTCCGGCAGCTCGAGCACGGGGATGCGCAAAGCGCGATTCGCGTGGGAGAGGGCACGGGCGACTACGTGGCGCGCATTCTCGTGGCAGCGCTGAAGGAGCGCGACACTTCCTACACCAATGCACTGCTGGCCCAATCAAGTGAGGAATTGAAGCGCTTCAACCGCGGGCTCACGGTGCTGGACACCGTCATCACTCTGGCCCCGCTCCTGGGGCTGCTCGGCACGGTGACGGGCATGTTCAATTCGTTCAACATGCTGGGCGGTACGTCGCTGGATGCGCCTGCGGCGATCACGGGTGGTATCGCGGAGGCCCTCATTGCCACGGCGTTTGGCCTCGGCATCGCCATCACCGCGCTCATTCCCTACAACTACCTCAACTCGCGGCTGGAAGATGCCCGCAGGGAAATTGAAGTGGCAGGAAACCGCCTCGAGCTCTTGCTCATCAAACACGCGGCTGAAAAGACTGCCGCGACTGTCTAGCCATGCCGCTGCAGATTCCATCACCGAGATCCCGCAAGCACGCGCGCATTGAGATCATTCCGCTGATCGACATCATCTTCTTTCTGCTGGCAACGTTTGTGATGGTCTCGCTCTCGATGGTGCAAAACAAGGGCATCCCGGTGAATCTCCCCGTGGCCGCGAGCGGCTCGCCGCAGGACAAGAAGGAGTTTACGACGCTGACGATTACGGAGAAGGGTGAGGTGTTTTTTGACAAGCAGCCGATCGCGATGGGCGACCTGGACGCGGCACTGAAGGCGCTCAAGGCCTCCAATCCCGAGCCGAGGGTGTTTATCAACGGCGACACCAAGGCGGAATTCGGAAAAGCTGTCGAAATGCTGGATCGGGTGAGGAAGGCCGGCATTACCAAGATTGCGATTGAGACAAATCCGAACGGCGCGGCAGCGCCTGCTGCGGGTGCGGCACCGGTTCCTGATGCTTCTGCTCCCGCTCCCGCACCGGCAGTGCCGACGGTACCCAGCGCGCCGCCTGCAACCACTCCCACCCAGCCATGACCGCAGAACGTGCCACCAGCTTGATTGTCGCGATGGGGCTTCACGCCTGCGCTCTCTGGCTTCTGAAGCCGGGCGAATACCAGATGGCGCAGATGGCCGGCGAGCCGGAGGGCCCCACTGTGAATGTGGAACTGGTGGAGGCGACTGCGCCGGAAGATGCACCCGTGGTGGAGACCCCACCCGAGCCCACACCGCCACCGGAGCCGGAACCGCCCGAGGTGATCCCGCCGGAACCCACGCCAACCCCCGAGCCCCCACCTCCTCAGCCTGATGAGATGGAGGAACCCACGCAAACGCCACCGGAGCCAAAGCCTCAACCAAAGCCGAAACCCAAGCCCAAGCCACGGCCCGTCACGCAGCCAGCCTCAAAACCCGGACCTCCAACGCAGGCAAGCCCCGCACCAACCGGATTCCGGGGAGCGGCCGCGCGAGGCAGTGCGAAGGGGGACAAGGGCGCGGAATTAAGAACCAAGCCCTATGTGCTGTATCCCAGCCGACTAAAAGAAATGGGTGTGGAGCCGCGGGCTGTCATCCTGGTCGTCGTGAGTGCTGAGGGCAAGGTGGCGAGTGCCCGCCTTTTTCAAAGCAGTGGCTATTCGGACTGGGATCAAGCTGCTTTGAAAGCGGTCAGGGAGGCTCGATTTGATCCGAAGACGGTCATGGGCATCGCCGTGCAAGACACCGTACGTGTTCCGATTACGGGGAATTTGCTCAACCGCTGACGGCTCCGTGCACCTGTTGTGGCACGTCGAAGTGTGTCATCTCAAATAGGTGCCGTTATCTCGAACCGCTATCACAGAGAGCCCGAACGTGTATTTCCGATACAAGAGGGGATTTGATAATATCAACTCTGCGGATTCTGCGCTCTGCAATGCAAAGCTAAAGACCCCGCAATCTGTGCATTCATTTTATGACTTACGATTACGACGCCATTCTCATAGGTGGGGGGCCTTCAGGTTCCAGCGCCGCAGCCATCCTTGCGGAGTATGGCCACCGTGTGCTGATCCTGGAACGCGAGAAGTTCCCGCGCTACCACATTGGCGAGTCATTGATTCCATTCACCTTCGGGCCGCTGGAACGGATCGGGATGATTCCGAAGATGAGGAAGTCGCACTTTGTAAAAAAGTACAGCGTCACCTTCGTGCAGCCCGATGGAAAGCGCTCGCAGCCCTTTTACTTCTTCAACCGGTACGACCGCGAAACGGTGGCGCAGACGTGGCAGGTGCTGCGATCGGAGTTTGACCAGATGCTGCTGGATAATGCGCGGGAGAAGGGTGCGGAGGTGCGCGAGGAGACGACGGTGAACCGTCTGCTGATGGAGGGCGACCAGGTGGTAGGCGTGGAAGCGACGGATCGCCAGACGGGGCGCACCTACGAGGTGCGCGCTCCCATCACGCTCGACTGCACAGGCAAGGAAGCCTTCACATCAAACAAGCGCGGATGGCGCATGCGTGATCCGTTCCTCAACAAAATCGCGGTGTGGACCTACTACAAGGATTCGAAGCGCGGGGAGGGGAACGATGAGGGTGACACCACCGTGGCGTATGTGCCCGACAAGGGCTGGTTCTGGCACATCCCGCAGCATGATGGGATGACGAGCGTGGGCGTGGTGGCAGAGGGCAAATACCTGACGCGCGATGGCGTGAAGGACCCGCAGGCGATTTTCCATCGCGAGGTGGAGGAGAATTTGTGGATTAAGGATCGGCTCTCGGCGGGCGCGTCCACGGGGGAATATTTCATCACCAGCGAATACAGCCGCCACTCGAAGCACTGCGCAGCTCCCGGGCTGCTGTTGCTCGGCGATGCGTTTGCGTTTTTGGATCCGGTGTTTAGCAGCGGCGTCATGCTTGCCCTCAAGAGCGGCCACCTTGCAGGCGAGGCTGTACACGAGGGACTCGTGGCGGGCGACCTTTCACCGGAGCGATTCGCAGAATACGGCGCAACCATCCGGCAGGGAGTCGAGAATATGCGGAAGCTCGTTTACGCGTTTTACGATCCCGCATTTTCATTCCGCGAGGTCATCAAGGCGCACCCCGAGGCGGGTGGGCTGATCACCGACTGCCTCTCGGGCGACGTGAACAAGGACTTTACGCAGCTTTGGTCGTGGATTGAGGAATTTGTGAAATTGCCCGACGACCTGCCCTACGGCGCGCCACTGGCCGAGGAGACAGAGCCGGCGGGAGTGTGAATCCTGTTGCAGGAAGCCTGTGCGCAGTGCAAATCGAACCTACCTCGCCATGAAACTATTTCCATTCGCAGCAGCCCTGGTCGCACTCGCAGCCACCCTCTCACCCGTTCGCGGAGCTGAGCCGGACAAGGACGGATGGCAGACACTCTTCGACGGCAAAACACTCACGGGGTGGCACGTGAGCACCAAGACCGGCCATTCCCGCGCCAGCAAAAACACCACGGGTGGAAAATGGGAGGTGGTGGATGGGGCAATCACCGGAACTCAGGATCAGCCGGGCAATGGTGGCATCATCATCACCGATGAACAATTCGGGGACTTTGAAGTGGTTATCGAAATGAAAAACGATTTCGGGCCGGATAGCGGGCTCTTCCTCCGCAGCACGGAGGAAGGGAAGGCCTACCAGGCGATGATCGATTACCATGCCGGCGGAAACTTGATGGGCATCTATGGCGAGGGACTCGGCGGGAAGCCACACCTGCGGAACTACAGTTTCAAGAACACGGTGACGGAGATCGACCCCAAGCTCACAGGCGCTCCTACCGTGGCACTGCCGGTGCTGCCGGAGGCCTGGGCGAAGTTCTGGCGTGCGGACCAGTGGAATGAACTGCGCGCGCGGATCGTAGGTGGCGACAAGCCCACGATCACGACGTGGATCAATGGCGTGAAGATTATGGAATGGACGGAGACCGAGGCGCGGCATCCTGCGAAAGGCGGCATCGCCTTGCAGGTACACGGCGGCGGGAAAGCCGAGGAGTATAACGGGAAGTATGTGCGTTACCGCGCGATTCGCGTGAAGAAACTGGATGGCGCTGCGGCTCCGAAATAGCTGCGGGCTGCGCGAAAGCCCGGGGCTATTTTGGGGAACCAGCACGCACTTTCCGACGGGCGAAGTATTTCCGAATCTCCTCCACCCACAGCACCACGCTGGCTACCGCTCCAATGAGAAAG
>JAYUWZ010000556.1:0-1571 GCA_043753265.1 Verrucomicrobiaceae bacterium | reverse complement strand
ATGGCGACTACTTCCCCGCCCGCGCTTCCACGGTTTTCTTGAGCACCTCAATGCGCGCACGAATCGCGTCCTCGCTCCCCAGTGTGAACCACGCCTCGTATTCAAACACCTGGCCCGGTGTGATGCCGAACGTTGCCAGTGGCGCGATGTAGCTACACGAGGAGGGATGCTTCCCATCGCCAAAGCGGTAGCACGTCGCCTCCGGTGCGGCGGGGACGTATACGCCGATGCCTGTGCCCGAATCATCGAGCCACGCGGCCCAGTGCTCCGGCAGCTTTATGTGCTCGTTGGGCCAGCCTGGTTTCCATCGGCGCAGTTCTTTCCCATCGTGCAGAACGAGCGTGGAATAGCGCGGCTCCACAAAGACTGCCGGGATTTCCTGGTGATGCGGTACATGCTTTTCCTCGCCGCTATAGGTCATCTTTACACGCAGATGCAGCACGTCGTCGTTCAGCGTCGCCCACTGCTCCATCACCATCTCCGGCACGTCGTTCCCACTCGCCCACTGCCTCGGGCGGGTCTTGGAGTAGAGGGACGTCTTGTCAATTTTGAATTCCAGCAGCGTCGCTGGCTTTCCCTTCCAATCGCCGCCCTGCACAGGGTTGTAGCGCCAGGGCGTCTTGTCCCACATGGAGCCGTCCTTGTTGCCATAGTAGCTCTGCTGCACGAACCGGCCGTGGTCGAAACTGTTGAAGACATTCTTTCCATCCGGCCCCGCGAGATACCCGATGCACGCCCCCGCATCCTTGCGGACCCCGAGCTTCAGCTTTCCATTATCGATATAGGCCCACTCCGGCTCAGTGGCGAGAGCAGCCGCGGAGGTCAGCGCAAGCGCCATGGCAAACGCGGCGAACCATCGGTTGGGAAAACACATGGCAGCGGATTACCGGATGCTCCTGTCCCCTTCAATCCTTTCGACCGTACTCACTTTCATCACGCTCGGAATTTGGCGGCTATGGCAGTTCTTCGATTGCGATGTCCTTGAAGCGGGCTTCGGCTTTGGCTCCGCCGTGGATTTGCACTGCGATGTTGCCGTCGAGCTTGGCGATTTCCGCGTCGGTCTCGGTGAAATCGATGGTCTGGACGCCGTTGAGCCAGATTTGGATTCGCGGGCCTTCGCAGCGGATTTTGTATTCGTTCCAGTCGTTCCGCTTTACCGCGGGGCCGACCTTGGCCATGTCGGACTTTGCGATCACTTTGTTGCGGCGGGATTCATCGTAGAGGCAGCCCCACCATTCCGGATCACCGATATCTGCCTGGTAGCCGCGCATTTCGTTGGCGGGTTTGTCGATGCGCACGCTGCGGAGCTGCACGCCGGAATTCACGAAGCCCTCGGTGCCGGTGAGCTTGAATTTGAGGGTGAGCTCGAAATTGCGGTAGCGTTTTTTGGTGGCGAGGAATTGATTGTGCTCGACCTTTTCGGTGAGGGAGCCGCCGACGAATGCACCGTCTTCGATGCGCCAGGTTTTGGCGGTGTCGCCCTCCCACCCTTCGAAGGTTTTACCGTCGAAAATCGGAACGGGGGCGGCGGAGGCGAGGGCGGTGAAGGCCAGGAGGAGGGCGGGTATTTT
>JAYUWZ010000555.1:0-3686 GCA_043753265.1 Verrucomicrobiaceae bacterium | reverse complement strand
TCGAGACACAGGCGATTCCTGGCGGGACGGCTCACCACGCGGGTGAGCACCACGGCGGCAATTTCATAAGGGAGGTCGGTGAACCTTTCTCCGTACCCCCAATCCCAAAGCACTGTCGTGCCGGGCGAGCATTCGCGATCCGGATGCGCTGCGTGGATGGGAAAGGTCGGGGTGCCCCCCGCCACCAGCGCCGGGACAGGCAGCCCGGCCGCCTCCAGCGCGGCGCGTAATTCCACCACCGGCTGGAATGCCGCGTCGCACGCGATCTTGCGCGAAGCAAGATCGGGCTCCGTTACGTGACCGATATGGCCATCGTAGGCATGCAGGCCCGCAGGCCGCAGCGCGGGAGTCGAGGCAATCAAACGATATAGCTCCATGGCCTCACTTCCCGGCATCACGCCGGTGCGGCCCATCCCACAATCGAGATCCAGCAGCACATCCAGCGAGACTCCCGCCACACGCGCAGCCACGCTCAATCCCCGGATGCACGCAGCATTGTCGGCAATCACGCTGAATCGCGTTGCCGGAAACTTGCGTACGAGTTCGCAGAGTCTGGCGCCCGCGGGACCGGCTGGTGGGTACGCGAGCAGCACATCCACGGCCCCCGCAGCCGCGCACATCTCCGCTTCTGCGATTGTGGCCGCCTTGAATTTGGTGATCCCGAGGTCAATCTGCGCGCGGACCAGTTCCGGGAGTTTGTGCGTCTTTACGTGTGGACGCAGCCGCGCGGGGCCCCCGGCCATCGCAATCATCTGGCGTAGGTTCGAGTCAATCCGCTCCCGGTAAATCAGCAACGAAGGTGATGCGATCTCAGTTTCGTTTTCAACTTGCGGCCAGCCAGTCATGAGGGGAAACGTCTTCTATTCCCCCGCTTCAGTTCAACATCCAAAGTCCGCGCCCCCTATTACCGGGTGTGATTGAACCCGGTCATAATACGATGGGCGCCGCGAGAAATGAGGGGGCAAAAGGAGATGGGCGCTTCGCGCTATGAGGTGGCCGACCGAGAACCCTTCGACAAGCTCAGGGCAGGCGCTGGAGAATGGTAACGAACGAGATAATGCGTCAGAGACGCATGCTCCCAGTGGCGGCGCTCACGCTCGAACACGCGCTCCTGCTCGCGTAGACCTTAATTAAATCACACCCCCTATTCCCCTTGGAGAAACAGGCGTGATTGGAAGTGGTGAGTGAACAGAGGAGGGCGAGGCTCTTGCGCACCATTCGGTGCGCGGCCCGTCGGCCTATTTCCTAGGGCCGCGCTTCGCTTGGCAAAATGGTAACGAACGAAGAAATACGTCAGAGACGTATACTAGGCTATGTTCTTTTGCGCCGTTGGCGCACTCACCACTTCCAATCACGCCCGGAGAAACATGCCAGCCACTATCGCATAGCGGCGCGAATCTGTTTTGAATGAATTCACGCGCACCCGCGTCACACCTACCATGAAACCCTTGGCCCTACTATTTGCCTTCGCCCTGCCGCTGATGACTCCTACAGCGCGCGCGGACGCCGAAATCAGCTTCGATTTTTTCCACGAAAACCTCGCTCCCTACGGTGAATGGGCGGAAGTCGCCGACTACGGCTACGTCTGGCAGCCTTCGGGCGTGGACGAAGACTGGGCGCCCTACACGGATGGCTATTGGTCGTTTACCGATGCCGGCTGGACGTGGGTGAGCTACGAGGATTGGGGCGGCATCTGCTACCACTACGGCCGCTGGGTGCAAATTGCTGATGTCGGCTGGTGCTGGGTGCCGGATTACGAATGGGGGCCGGCATGGGTTTCCTGGCGCAAGAATGACGACTATATCGGGTGGGCTCCGCTGCCTCCCGAAGCTCGCTGGGAGCCCGAGACGGGCTTCGGCGTGTGGGTGGATACAAACTACGACATCGGTCCGAGCCACTTCCGCTTCTGCCATGTGCGCGACTTCAGCGCCCCGGTCATTCGCGAGGTCTGCGTCCCTTACGAGCGGAACGTGACCATCATCTACGAGACCACGAACATCACCAACATCACGTATCGTGATGATGACTACGGGTACGTATACAATGGTGGCTTCGACTACGACTGGGTCGCCTCGCGTTGCTCGCGTCCCCTTCCCGCGCTGCGCCTTGTTCGCAACACGACGAACATCTTCATCAACGGCAATCGCGGAAACATCTTCATCAACGCACCCCGTGGCAACGCGCTCGTCGTGGCCACGCCCCGAATTTCACAGCGTGCCAATTACCGCCTGCCCTCTAGGAGACTGAACGATGCAAGGGTCATCGCCGCCCCGGTAATCCGCCGTGGATGGAGTGGCATGGACAGGCCGGACGCGCGTGAGCGCCTGCTCACCAAGATGCGCGACGAGACCAAGGGCCAGACTCCGAGGACCGCCCCCGCCCGCAAATGGCGGCCTGCGCAAGTGGCATCGTTGCCGGGCATGGTGGATCTCGCTGCCAAGCCCAACCCGCTTTTGAAGGCCCCGGGCCGCCGTGGCAACGCCGTCAATCCCGTGGTGGAAACCAATCCCATCCCTGTGGATCGCGATGCCGAGGGCAAGCCCATGCTGCGCCCTGTGGCCGGCAGCCGCCCCGTGCGTGGCGACCGCGATGGCGACGGCAAACCCGACCGCGCGGTTGGCACTCCCGGCGATGTGGGCAGCCGCCCCGTGGATCCCAATGACCGCGACAAAGAGCGCGACAGCAAACCGGACCGCATCCGCCCGACACCTCCCAGCCGCAGTGGCAATGGCCAGCCCGAACAACCCGTGGTGCCCGGTCGTCCCATGGTTCCGGGCGATCGCAACAACGATGGCAAACCCGACGCCAGGCCGACTCCCACGGATCGCAATGGGGACGGCCAGCCCGACCGCAGGCCGGAAATTCCTAATCGCAACTCCGACGACAACAAGCCCGGCGGACTTCGCCCGCAGCCCGGCAACCCCGATGCGGACAACCAACCCGGTCGCACTCCTGTGGTGCCCGGCGACCGCAATAACGATGGGCAACCGGATCGCAGACCAGTCGTTCCCGGCAGTCGTCAGGACGACAACAAGCCGGAGAAACCCGAGCGCAAGCCCGTGGTGCCCGGTGATCGCAATGGTGACGGGCAGCCCGATCGCCGCCCAGTCATTCCCGGTAATCCCAGCATCGACACGCAGCCGGAGCGCAAGCCAGTTGCCCCTGGTGATCGCAACGGCGACGGACAGCCCGACCGCCCGGTGGTTCCTGTCAATCCCGGCAACACCACGCAACCCGAGCGCAAGCCAGTCGTGCCCGGCGACCGCAACGGTGACGGCCAACCCGACCGCCCGACCGTTCCTGCCAGTCCCGGTAACACCACGCAGCCCGAGCGCAAGCCAGTCGTGCCAGGAGACCGCAATGGTGACGGGCAGCCCGACCGCCGCCCGGTGATTCCCGGTAACCGTGACAACGACAACAAGCCGGAGCGCACCCGCCCCGTGCCACCGAATCGTAATGCGGAAGCGGAGCAATCTGCCGAGGCTGAACGCGCCCGCCAGGCGGCTGCGGCCCGGCAGGCGGCAGAGCGCGC
This sequence comes from Verrucomicrobiaceae bacterium, assembly GCA_043753265.1. GTDB lineage: Bacteria > Verrucomicrobiota > Verrucomicrobiia > Chthoniobacterales > Chthoniobacteraceae > SXWH01. The sequence continues at coordinate 154 of JAYUWZ010000555.1, read as the reverse complement.
CCAGCAACAGCAGGCAGCGGAAAATAAACGCCGCCAGAGTGCAGAAATGGAAAATTCCCGCCGCGCCCAGGAAGCGACTCAGCGCAACGCTGAAGCCGCCCGCCAGCAACAAGCCGCGCAAGCGGCCCAAGCTCGCGAGCGCGCCGCGGACAGC
>JAYUWZ010000554.1:0-1573 GCA_043753265.1 Verrucomicrobiaceae bacterium | reverse complement strand
GGATTGCCCGCACGGAAAGGGGCCTGAGAAACTCCACCTTGCCGTGCTCAGGGATCAATGTGAGGCCATCGGGCTTTTGGAAATCGCTGCCGAGCTTGGCGAGAAATTTATTGGCACCGATGCCAATGCTCGCGGTGAGCCGCCGCTCGGATGCAATGCGCTGTTTGATCTCCGCCGCGAACGGAACCGCTGCCTGCAAGGCTTCATCCGCGCCGCCGATGTGCTCGAACGAGGCGCTGCAATCGAGATAGGCTTCGTCCACCGACACCTTTTCCACTTTCGGCGTGACGCTCTGCAGGATGGCCATGATCTGGGCGGACTCGGCGCGATAGGCATCCATGCGCGGGCGCACGAAAACGCCTTGCGGGCAAAGCTTCGCCGCAGTGCGCGAAGGCATGGCAGAGCGCACCTTGAATTTCCGCGCCTCATAGCTGGCTGCGCACACCACCCCGCGCTGATCGGGCGGCGAACCCACAATGACCGGCCTGCCCCGATACTCCGGAAAATCGCGCTGCTCGATGGAGGCGAAAAACGCATCCATATCCACATGGAGAATCACACGCGGCATGGCGGTAACGGCTCAGCGCAGAAAGGCGTCATAAAACGTCGCTGCGGAGAGAATCAGGCCTATCGCGGTGATGATTTGCCGCACGCGTGCCTGCGGGATGCGCTGGGAGAAATGCGATCCAAGGTAGTAGCCGATGAATGCCCCCACCGTCATCACCGCCGCCTGCGGCCACAAGACAAGGCCCGCGGCGACGAACCAGATCGCCGCCACGAGATTGATGAGTCCGCCAAGGATGGTCTTCAGCGCATTCATCTCGTGGATGTCGTGAAGGCCGATGAACCCAAGTGAGGCGAGCATGAGAATGCCGATGCCCGCACCGAAATACCCGCCGTACACCGCCACGAAAAACTGGAACACGATTGCTGCACCGACCCCGCGGTGCGCAGCCGGACCCTCGTGCTTGGCCGCAAAACGCTTGAATGCCCCTTGCAGGAAAAACAAGACGGTCGCAAACAGGATAAGGAACGGCACGAGGCGGGAAAATGTCTGCTCGCTGGTGAGGGTGAGCAGCCAGCTCCCGAGCACTCCACCCACGATGCTCACAGGCACAAACCGCGAGAGCCATTGGCGGATCGGCGCCATCTGTTTTCGATAGCCATATACGCTGCCGCTCGTGCCGAGTACGAGCGCGAGGGTGCTCGTGGCATTGGCGGCAATGGCCGGTGTGCCAAAAGCGAGCAGGGTGGGAAACGTGACCAGGGTGCCGCCGCCGGCAACCGCATTGATGGCGCCGCCCGCCGCGGCTGCCGCAGCAAGGCCAATGATTTCAACTAACGACATTCCTGCTCACCGTAGGCAGGGCAGTGCGCCTGACAAGCGTTCGCATGCCGAGTAGCGCGGACTTCCAGTCCGCTTCAGAGGAGCGACTGCAGCGCTCGCCTCTACCTCACCCGTGTCAGGGTGAGCGTGTTGCGGGAGAACCAGGCTTCGCCGGTAGCGGCGGAGAGTTCGGCCATGAAGATGACTTCGCCGCCCGGCGTGTCGAAGTCGAAGGACGCTTGCTGC
>JAYUWZ010000553.1:0-3692 GCA_043753265.1 Verrucomicrobiaceae bacterium | reverse complement strand
TGGTCGTGGCCTGGACGTCGGCGCTGCGGGGCTGGTGGTCGAAAAGGGCCAGTTCGCCAAAGATGTCGCCCGCGTGAAGCATCGCGAGTTCCACGAAGTCGCCGCCGCGCTTTGCGACGACGCGGCACTCGCCCTCGGCCACGTAATACATGCAATTGCCAGGCTCGCCCTGCTTCACGATGACCTCCCCCGCGAGAAAGGCGGTAGGGTCGGCGAGTTCCAGGAATGCTTCGATCTCAGAGTCGGTGAAGTCGTGAAACAAAGGAATCAGCTTCAGCTTGGCGTGAATCGGATGGGGCATGGTCGGGAGAGTGGAGCGTGATTCGTAGGATAATGCAAACACGGCGGTGGGGCGGGGCAAACCGCGCGGAGCGCCTTGGACTGCGTGTGGCATTCGAGCGGAGCGAGAAAGCCTGCCGAAGGCAGCCCCGTAGGGGTGCGAGCGGAGGCGAGCAGCAACCGTTAGCGCGACACCGCCTTCGCCTTACGAAAGCGGGTTCAGACTGTAGCCAGCGCTCAAAGCGAAACAACGATCACAGCGAAAATGTAAGCCTCCCACACCCGCAATCCCATCCAAAGGCGGTGTCGCGCTTAGGCTTGCCACACGCAGTCCAAGGCTTCGCTTGCGTTTTCGACGACCTACTTCCCGCGCAGCTCCGCCAGCACAGCATCGTACCGCTTGCGCAGCCGCTCGTTGCCCGGGAGCTTTTTTGCGGCGATGGCGATGGCCTTTTCCGCGAGGGGGATTGCCTCGGCGGTGCGGTTGGTTTTTCCCAGTAGCTCGGCGAGAGCGATCTCCATCTCCGCGATGAAGGGATGCCCCGCTTCGAAAATGGTGCCGCCCAATTCCAAGGTCCGGCGCAGCATGGGCTCGGCCGTGGTGTGGTCTCCCTTTTTGACAAGGGCTTTGGCGAGTTCGCCCGACGTGGTGACGGTGGTGGGGTGGTCCTTTCCGAGGCGCTTTTCATAGTGAACATACGCGCGGCGGAGGGCGGGTTCCGCGCCCTCGATGTCCCCTGCCTCCAACAGCGCGAACCCGAGATCGCGAACGGCCCAGATGGATGACGCATCATCTTTGCCATAGCGTGTTTCCATGAGCGACACAGAGTGATGGTAGACCTCCAGCGCCTTCGCATTTTCGCCCCTGGCCAGCCATACCCCGGCGAGATTATTGGAAGCTCCCACGGTGCTCGGGTGATCCGGCTTGTCGAGCTTTTGGCGGGCTTCCAGCGCATCCATGGCGAGTTTTTCCGCCCGGTCGAGTTCGCCCTTTTCCAGCGCGATATTCGAGAGTTCCGCGAGCGAGTTGATGGTGTCGGTGTGCGCCACACCGAGTTTCTCACGGCGCTTTTCGTAGACGAGCCGGGCCATCTGCTCGGCCTGCGGGATGTCCCCCATGGTCAGGCGGAGGCTGGCGATGTTGGCTTTCGTGCGCAGGGATTCGACATGATCCTCGCCCTGGGCCTTCACGCGCGCGGCGAGCGCTTCGCTGAAAAGCTGCTCGGCCTCGCGGTAGCGGCCCATATTGCGCACGTAAACGGCGAGGTTGTTCATGCTGCTGAGCGTGGTGGCGTCGCTGGCGCCAAAAAGCCGCATGCGAATATCCCGCACCTCGCGGCATTCCTTTTCGGCAGCCGCGTAGTCGCCACGGCTGGAGAGCACGATGGCGAGGTCGTTGCGATAGCCCAGCGTCAGCTTGTTCTCAGCGCCATGGAGTTTGGTGGAGGCTTCCACGAGGCTCACATAGGTGGCCTGGGCGGTTTCGTAATCCGCGCGGGTGCGCTCAATGAAGGCGACGCGCCCGACACTAAACAGACGATCCGGCCTTGCGATTCCCGCGCCACGCTCCCAGGCATCGAAGGCGCGGCGAAGATGCGTATATGCGGCCGCGGAATCGGTGGTCGTGGAAAAGGAAGTGCCAAGGGTCTGCAAGGCCTTGATGGCAAGCGGGTGCTCGGGCCCCAGTACAGCCTCGCGGCATGAAAGAAGCCGTTCCAGCAGCAGCCTGCTTTTCTCCCGGTTCTCTTCCCCCTCGACCGGAATCAAAGAAAGCTCGCCGAGGCAGACCATGGTTTCTGGATGATTCGGCCCCAGCGCCTTGGCTAGCGCCTCCGCAGCCACCTCGGTGGCCTCCCGCCATGCACCCGGCGCATTCAATGTGTTGGACCGGTTCACCCATGCCGTGCAGGCAAGCAGGCGGGCCTTGGAAGACTCTGAATCGGCCAGCGGGCCATCCTTGCCGACGAGCTTTTTGGCCAGTGAAAGCAGCTTGTCGACAGCCTCCGTGTCGTCGGTCTCGCGCAGGGAGCGCGCCACATCCAGGGAGGTGAGCAGCCATTCCTCCGGCGTGGCCACGGGGGCGAGAGCCTCCAGACGGCTGCGGCTCGCGGCGAGAGCCTCCTTTTTTTCCCCGGCGGCAAAGCGCAGCCTGGCAATCTCGGCCAGCTCCGTGGACTCCTCACGCCGGGCAGCCGCGTCGGCCTCGCGATCGGAAGCGGAGCGTTTGGCCACCGCAGCGTCGACGCGCTTGCGGGCGGCAGCGGTGGCGTCTTCGATCATGCGATCCACCTCCTCCACGGTGCGTCCTGCGTTGAAGGCCACCTCGGCCCGCGCTTCCTCAAATGCGTTGGTAGCCTGCGCGCGTTCCTTCCAGAAAAGCGTGAGCTCCTCTGCGAGGCCACCCGGTTTTTCCAGCCGTGCGCGGTACTCAGCGACACCCTTCGGCACCACGGGAGCGTCGGCACCGAGGACATGCACGACGGCCCAGAGCATCAGGAACCATGCGCGGAGGATCATGGAAAACACAGTGCTCCGACAACGACTGCGGGGCAAGCCCGCGCCTCTCACTTCTCTACTTCTCTACTTCTCACCTCTCACGTCGCCCAACTCAGTGCAGCATCGGCAGCGGATGCGGCGTGCGAATCAACTCCGCGTCGACATTGAGAAAGTAATCCAGCCGCGCGGCCGTCTCCGCCTCGTCGATATGGCGGGCCATGATGAGATACGTCGCGTAGTGGTTTCCCTCGCTCTCCACGAGGCTCGCGTAGAAGTCCGCGAGGCCGGGATCGAGGTCGCGGATTTCCCGGGCGAGGATCTGAAATTTCTCGCAGGACCGCCCTTCGATCAGCGCGCACACCACGAGGTGGTCGATGACCTGTTCCTTGCTGCCCTTGCGGATGTGCTTCATCATTCCCGAGATCCACGGGCTCGTTTTGGGCGTGGTAAACTTGATGCCCCTTTCGCGGAGCAGCACCATCACCTGCTCAAAGTGCTGCAGTTCCTCGATGGCGATCGCGTTGAGCTCCGACACATGATCAAAAAGCTCCACGTACTTCTCGAGGTTCAGCGCCGCACTCGCCGCCTTGCGCTCGAGGTGCGCGTGGTCGATGAGCACCGATGCAATATCGGAGCGCACCTTGGCCACCCAGCCCGCCGGAATCTGCTCACGCCACAGCAGCATCGCCTAGAAACGCGCGACGAAAGTGATCCCGGCGCCGGTGTCGAACTTGTTGTAGTCCGCCACGGTGTCGTCGGTGGAGTTGCGATTTTCGTAGCCGAGAAAAGTGCGGACGCTCGCCCACTCGTTGAAGTTGTAAACGAGCGCCAGGCCGAGCGAGTTGTAGATGTCGTTGCGGTCGCTGTTCTCCGTGTAGTGCGACCACTGGAGGCGATAGTACGCCTGGCCGATGAGG
>JAYUWZ010000552.1:0-7809 GCA_043753265.1 Verrucomicrobiaceae bacterium | reverse complement strand
CCTGGGCCTTGAACTCTGCTGTGTATCGCTTTCTGGTCACGAGTTTCATTCTGTCTTGTTTCCTTATTCGGTGGTCCAGAATTCTCGCTCACCTCACGTCCATTTCCAGTAGACGGGTGCAGTCGCGCTTGCGGCGTCTCACTTCTCTACTTCTCACCTCTCTACTTTTTCCTGCCCCGGCTCCCGCCGGTAATAAACATCCCACTCGTCCTCCGCCGTTTTGGTAAAACCGTGCTCAAGGTAGAAATGGTTCGAGGGGCTCCCTCGCAGCGCCCCAAGCGTGATGGCCTTCTCGCCCGTGTCGGCCTTTGCGAGGAGATGCCCCATTACCACGGACCCGATCCCGCGACCCTGGAATGCAGGGTGAATGTAAAGATGATCGAGATGAAAGCGAGCCTCCATGGGACGTAACGTGTAGAAGCCGATACGTTCCCCTGAGAGCATGATGAACTCGGTGTGCGCGGGGTAAAATGCATTCCTGAGCCGTTCGCGAGCGCGCGCAGGATCGAAACGGCCCACGCGTTCCAGGCTGTCTTTCATGGCGGCGACGCGGAGCCCCGCGAGTTCTTCAAAGTCGGCCTCGGAGACAGGGGTAAAGGTGATCGCGTTGAAATCAGTTGCGATTTCGTTGCACCAATAGGGTGTCCAGCGATCACGCGTGATCCGCCAGTGGACCGTATTCCATCCTCGCTCACTCATCCACGATGCCCCATCCTCGGTCGAGGCTACCTCGGCACCAAACCATTTTGCGAAGCGCTGGATGGCGGAATTTCCACTTACAGTGGTGCCCGTGATTGCACTGAGGTGGAGGTTGCCAAAACCGAAGTCGAGCAGGGCGTGTCCTATCTCGATGGCAACCTTGTAGCGGCCCCAAAATGCGGGTGCGAGTTCGATCCCGGCCTCGGCTTCATGGGGAGCACTCTCCGCAGTGCGAAGACCCGCGCAACCGATGAGGGTGGCAGGGGAATTGCCATGGACGATGGCGAGTTGGAAATTTCGCCGGGGCTGTTCGACTCTCCATTGGCGAAACTTTCGGATCAACTCCGCGGAGGATTGGGCCGTGCATTCTTCAGGGTCGTACAGTGCCGCCATCCGCGGGTCCGCATGGTACGCCGCGAAAGCAGGTTCATCGGCGGGCGTAAATTCGCGCAGGACAAAGCGGGGCGTGCGTATTTCCATGTCAAAAGCATGAATGGCTAACATACCGTGTCGAAGTGCACAGCACGCAATCCCAGCATGGTTGCCAGCGGCGGATTGCCCGGGTAAGAAATCAAGAATCCCTTGTCTGACACCCAATGTTTCAAAACCTAAAACGCTGGTGGCGTGGATACGATCGGTTTACCCAGCCTCCGCGCAAGCGGCCGCTTCCTCAATGCCGCATTCGCCCTTATGAAAAAGGAGACTACGAGAAGTGCGTGGAGATCTATAAGCTGAACGAGCCGGGGCGGTTTCCTCCCGGTTATCTCGATTGTTTTCGCGACTGGCTCCCAGATGTGAACAATCTGCGGCTTGTCTCGGAGGTTGCCGGTGAAATCCGGGGAGTCGGTGGGATTGGCGTAAGGAAATACCCTCATCTGGATCTGGCGGCTCTGAGTTTTGGAATGGTGCATCCTGCATGGCACAAGCAGGGCTACGGGACGGTGATGCTACTCGCGCGTCTCGCAAGCCTACCCTTACCCCATGCTGAATGGACCGCCCACATGGTGACTGCCGGTGGCTCGGAGCGGTTTTACGGGCGCTTCGGATTTGTTTACTGGGATTCGCCAGCGGATGAATTCGGGGTGAAATTGCCCCACTATATCTCCAAGGTATATGAGCCAGATGTGCAGGATTGCCGCAATACGCTTTCCCAAGCCGGGGTGATGATGGACACTGCGGGACTAAGCGTTCCCATCGAGATCATTCCCATGCAGGCTGCAGAAGTCCCGGCACAATGATCCTTCTTCTCTTTGGTCTTATGAGCATGTCGGACGTTGGGGATTGGGTGAAAACCGCTCTCGTGTTGCTTCTGCTGTTGTGGTCATTGCGCTGGGCGTATCGCGATGCGGAGGCCAGGGGGAAGTCCGGGTGTTTGATCTCAGGGGTCGTGTTCTTCTTTGGCTGGCCAATCAGCCTAATTGTCTGGCTGATCTTCCGACCGGATGAATACACTGAAGAACATCGGTTTGAACAAAAAATCGAGGCGGACACCGACCGCATTGAATGCGCGCAATGCGGGATAAAAATCCGACGTGGTAGGAGCAAATGCATTTGTGGAGCCGAACGCGTCCCGGGACCAGCGGAGGTCCGAGATAACGAGTCAGTGTAGGGGTTCCGTGGCTTATTAATTTCCCAGCGTGCGATTCACAATCCGTCGCACCCGGAAAGCGTCGCGCAGCATGCGGAAAGAGTCGCGCAGGATGTGTACTTTGCTGCCCTCGGAATTGGTCCATTGCACGGGCAGATCCTGCACCCGAAAGCCCAGGCGCTGGGCTAGCAGGAGTACCTCCACGTCGAACGCGAATCCATCGAGCGTCTGCCGGGGGAAGATGGCTTCGCGAGCCCCTCGCCGGAAGGCTTTAAATCCACACTGGGTATCGCGCAGCGCGATGCCTGCGACGCGGCGGAGGACTTGGTTGAAGGCCTGCCCCAGTTTGCGGCGGATGAGGCTTTGACGTTTCAAGATTGCGCTGTGCGGGTGCTGGCGGTTGCCCAGGAGGATATCAATCTCGGGGTATGCGGCGAAGTGCTCGAGGAAGCCGTCGATTTCCGGGAGCGGAGTGGAAAGGTCGGCATCCATGAAAAAAGCGATGTCACCCCGCGCCTCCATCATGCCACACCGCACAGCATAGCCTTTCCCGCGCTGGCTCTCGTTGCCGATGACGCAAAACCCCGGCTCCTTCGCTGTGATCTTGCGTGCAAGGTCGAGGGTGCCGTCCGTGCTCCGCTCCACCACGAGAATCACTTCACGGGTCCAGCGCGCGTATCCCAGATATTCACGCAGGGCTCGCACGCACGCCTCCAGCCGCAGCGCCTCGTTGTAGGCGGGGATGATGAGAGAAACAAATGGCGCGCCACTGGCAGGCATCTCATGTATGCCTACCAGCCCGGGGCCGCCCCGGTCAAAGCCATGCCATTTCGCACATCACGTATTTTGGGGAGGTCCGGTTTATGACCGAGGAGCTCGAGACTCTTCGCGACGTTACGAGTCGGCTGGAATTTGCGGGTATCGACTACATGCTGACAGGCTCTCTGGCGCTGAACTGCTATGCCCAGCCACGCATGACGCGCGATATCGATTTGGTAGTCGCATTCTTCCTGAAGGATGCGGCGCGAATCGAGCAGGTGCTTGGAGTTGATTATTATGTCTCTGGTGACGCTGCCCGCGACGCCATACGCTATCAGAGTAGCTTCAACGCGATTCATCAGCGCAGCCTTACCAAAGTTGATTTCATGATCCGGAAGGCCAAGGAGTATCGGCACCACGAATTCGCACGCAGGGTGCGGATGAGGCTGGAGTCCTTCGAAGTATGGGTTGTCGCAAAGGAAGACCTCATCCTCTCAAAGCTGGACTGGGCTCGTGAGTCGCTTTCTGAACGGCAGCTTGGGGACGTACAGAACCTTATTGCCACTGGATGCGACATGGAATACTTAAGAGCATGGTCAGCAAAATTGAACCTGACAGATATGCTGACACGGGTTTCTCCGTGAAGGATACCCCGCCGGAGATCAATGCCATGATCTTTCAGCGGATGATGGCTTTAGAGCCCGGGGAGCGCTTGAGGATGGGGCTGGATATGATGGCGACCGCAAAGGCTATGGTATGGGCCACATTGCCTCAAGGGCTGAGCGAAAAAGAACGTCGCGTGGCATTTTGGGAGCGTTTTTACGGGGAACCCTGGCCCCTCGGGTGAGCGCTTTTCGTTCAAGGGTTTGGGCGATTGATTGAAACTCCGCTTGCTCAGAGATGAGGGGGCGCGCTAGGTCGGATGTGCCGCCGGTGCTCCCTTTCAACCAAGGGAGGAGTTTCAGCCCTTGGGCTGGCCGGCCAACACCATGCGATTTTCCACCCTGCGAATTTTACCACGGCAGAACACCGAGCGCCGGAATACCAACGTTTGCGGGTGGTTTGTGAATGCAAAGTGGCGCGGTTGCCCCGGCGAGGTTGGAAACCTCGCCTGCTTTACTGGCCCTTCTCCGTCATGAGTTTCAGGCAGCGCTGTTTTGCAATCATGGTAGTGGCGGTGGCGCTTGGCTTTCGTTTATGGGTTCTGGACTACAAGCCCGCGCACTTCGACGAGGGTGTGAATGGCGTGCTCGTCGACGAGATGCGCGAGCGCGGGTTTTACGAATACCACCCGGAAAATTATCACGGTCCGCTGCATTTTTATGTGCTGTTTGCGGCGGAGCAGCTGTTTGGGCGCAGCCTCTGGGCGCTGCGCCTGCCGACCGTGCTCATCGGCACCGCGGCGGTGGCGCTCTTGTTTGCATTCCGGAGGTGGATGTCCTTCCGCGCGGTGGGCGTGGCTGCGGTGGCGATGGCAGTGTCGCCGGCCATGGTCTTTTACTCGCGCTACGCGATCCACGAGATGTGGTTGCCGTTTTTCTCTATCCTGGCCTTGTATGGCGGCATCGGGTTCGCGGCCGCGTGGAGGGGAGGGGAGGGGCGTCGCGGCGACGTGTGGGCGCTCGGTCTTGGGCTGGCGGGAATGGTGCTCACCAAGGAGACCTATTTGCTCCACTGGATTGCGGCGGCGATCGCTATGGGATGCGTGACGGTGTTTCTGCCAAGGACTGGATCGACTGATGGCCGGCCCGATGCGGGAGCGCTGTTCTCCACGCGGCGCAAGACTGGGGAAAGCGGAGAGCCAATAGAGCGCCCCGTGGAATCATTGCAACGAAGTGCATTGCCGGTGGTGCTCGTCTGCACGGGCATTGTGGCGGCGTTTTATTCCGGGTTTGGAATGCATTGGCGCGGAGTAGCAGGCTTGTGGGAAACGTGGGCCCCCATGCTATACAAAGGCTATGGCTCGGGCAGTGGCTCGGAGGATGCGCACCACAAGGAACTATGGTACTATGTAAAGCTCCTGTGGCACTATGAGTGGCCGGTATTGCTGAGTATGATCGCCGCTCCCGTAGTGGCGCTGGGCTGGTTTCGCTCGCTGGATGAATCGCCTGCGGTGCGGTATCTGGCTTTCTACGGGCTGGGCTCTTTCGCCGCCTACTCGCTCATCGCCTACAAAACCCCCTGGTGCACGATTGCCGCATTTCCGCCGCTTCTGCTCGTACTGGGCTGGCTTGCGGACCGTCTCTTTGCAATCGTGGGCAGGGGCGTGATGGAGAGCGCGGTGGTGACTGCGCTGCTCACGATGCTTTTTGCGCAACCCGCGATAGCGTCCTGGAAGCTGAACTTTCGCAACCCTACCAATGATGGCCGCCGCTACGCGTACGTACAGACCACGCGCGACATCGAAAAGCTGCTGAAGCCCGTGCGTGCGCTCATCGCCAGCGATCCCCTGAACCGATGGATGCGTGGCTATGTGTTTGGCGAGGGGCATCCGCTGCACTGGGAACTCGCAGACATGCCCAACGTGCATTTCGTGGATGACGAAAAAAGCCCGCCGAGCTTCGATGCGGATTTCCTGCTGCTGCCGGAGGATCGCCTTGCAGAGGTCGAGTCGCAGCTCGTCGGAGTGTATTTTAAGGAGCGGTATCTCACGCGCGATTTCGGCACGCCGGGCTGGTTGTATTTGTCCCTGGAGCGGTTTGAAAAACTGTTTCCCAATCGCGAGCCGGAGTTTCACCCACGCGTGCCGCTGGAGGTGCCCCGATGAATATCGTCGCTGCAATTCTCTACGGCATCGCCGTCGCGGTGCTGCTCGGGCTGGGCCTCTCGTTTGGTGGAGGGCTGAATCCCGATCTGGCCCGGCTCGCACTCGTGGGTGGCGTGGCCGTGGGGCTGTTCGCTTGGTGGCGTGGTCGTGGCGACCAGCACAGGCTCGTGAGGCCACACGGGTGGGGCTGGGTGCCGGTGATGCTCTTCACGTTGTTCGCGCTACGGGCATTTCTGTGGCTCATCTGGCGGCAGGGCGACGATTTGAAGGTGCTGTCGCCAAACAATCTCGGCGACATGTCGCTGCACCTCACGTTCATCGAGTATTTCAACAATGGCGCGCCTTTCTGGCCGGACAGTCCCATCTTCACCAATGGCAAGCTGGCCTACGCCGTGGGGATGGATTTTTTCAATGCGCTGCTGGCATCGATCGGTGTGGATGTGGTCACGGGGCTTATATGGGTGGGACTGCTCGGTGCCATTCTCTCGGGCTTCGCGCTGTGGCGCTGGGGCGGGGCCTTTGGCCTCATGGGCTTTCTCTGCATCGGCGGTCTCGCGGGCTTTGCGGCATTCTCGCAGGTGGATGCCGCATTTTTCCAGGACTACCCGGGCTTGATGAAATTTGACTGGGCGTGGAAGAGCCTCCCGCTCGCACTGCTGGTGACGCAGCGCGGATTCCTTTTCGCACTGCCCGCTGGTCTGCTGCTGCTGAGCTCGTGGAGGTCGCGATACTTCGCTGCCGGCGATGGATGGAAGCTGCCCTTCCTTGGCGAATTGCTGCTCTACGCCGCGATGCCCATCTTCCACATGCACACCTTCTTGGTGCTGTCGTTCATGCTGGCGGCGTTCTTCATCTGCAACGCTTCGGTACGCTGGAAGCTGACCCTGCTTGTGGGCGTGGCGCTGATTCCGGCCACTGTGCTGGTGTGGATGACCACGGGCATGAGCCAGGCCAATGCGCTGCCAATGTGGGAGGACATGTCTCAGGTGGAAGCCCCGCCGGGTCGCCCCACCGCCCAGGTCCTGGGCTGGGAGCCGGGCTGGATGGTGAACGAACCGCTCGCACGCGAAAAGGGCGCGGACCTGTGGCACAATATCGCGCACGGTTCGGCAAAATGGCTGGAACCGCACGGGCGCTTTTTGTGTTTCTGGCTGGGGAATTTCGGTGCGTGGCCTTTCGTCGCCGGGGCTCTCGCACTGGTGCTTTTGCAGATGGTGAGAGGGTCGCCAATTCCCGCTAAACGATGGATGCTGCTTGTGTTATGTCTGGTGCTCCTCACACCCTTGCTCGGTCTAGATGTGGGCTACCAGACCAAGCCCATGCTGGAATATCTAGTATGGTTTCCGGGGGTCGGGCTGGTCCTTTTCGTCGCAGTGGGGATAGTGGAGTGGGCGCTTCTACCGGCGCGAGTGGCGGTAGCTGGAAAATTCGATTGGCGGCCTGCGCTCATCTCATTGAATGCACTGGGGATCCTCTTTTTCGTCGGAGGCGTGGGAGCCTTTCTGGCGCACAAATTCCCATCCATGCCCGTGATTCCCGCAAATGCCGCGCCGCTCATCCTTGCCACGGTGGCCTTCGTCATCCTGCTTGTGGTGATGGCCAAACGCTGGGAGGCCGCGATGTGGCCCGCGGCCTTTGTGTTCCCTGCGCTGTTCCTGTTCTTTGTTTGCTGCAATGTGAAGTTTGCCCCGTCGAACTGGGATAATACGAAGCTGATGATCTGGTGTGTGCTCATCGTATTGCCCTTTCTGTGGGAGAATCTCATGGTGCGCTGGTCGTGGCAGGCGCGCACGGTGGCCTGTGCCCTGCTGTTCTTTTCCGGCTTTGTCTCGCTGCTGGGCGGCATCGGCGGGCAGCATCACGGCCACGCGTTTGCGAGCCTCTCGCAGATGGACTATGCGCGCGCGGCCACGCGCGCCATTCCGCGCTCCGAGGCCATCGCCACCGCGCCGATTTATAATCACCCCATGCTGCTCATCGGCCGCAAAGTGGTGAT
>JAYUWZ010000551.1:0-3693 GCA_043753265.1 Verrucomicrobiaceae bacterium | reverse complement strand
CAGGGCGTGAACGGCTGGCCGGGGTCATAAGCATGGAATTTCTCCCAAAGCGCGAGTGCCGTCTGCTGCACGATGTCCTCCGCGTCCGCCACATTCGGCACCAGCGCAGCCACGTAGCGAAAGACCTCCCGCTCACTGCGTAGAAACAACGAAAGAAACCGCTGCTGCGATTCCGCAGGATCTTCAAAATTGCGCTTTGGGTCCGATGACATACTTGAGGCTGTAGCCTTACTTCCCGCCAACCGTAATTTTTGGACAAACAACCGCAAAAGTTTTCCGACTGAGACGGCGAGGAATTACGGAATGTCGATCTCAGCGATGTGGAGGGCGCCGTGCAGAGCGACGATTCGCACGACCAAATTGCGTTGTACGTTGTACCCTCGCGCCGCCCGCGCGAATCGGACTGGCTGGGCTCATCGCCCTCTGTCGCAGGGGAAATGCTCACCTCCCGGAGGTCACCTCGCGGAACGCGCCCGGCGGGAGGCCGGCCATGCGGTGAAAATTCCGGGTGAAAGCGCTCTGGTCGCAAAAGCCTGTGGCTTGCGCGATCGCGGAGAGGCTCATGGTGGTGGTGGCGAGGAGGTGTAGTGCTTCGTCGATGCGCACCTTCATCACCAACTGGCGGGGGGTGAGCTGGAAGACTCGTTGCACGAGTTGCGCGAAGCGCTGGGCGGGAAGCCCGCAATGCAAGGCGAGTTCCTCGATTGCCGGAGGTTCGCTGATGCGGGACTGCACGAGCTCTAGCGCGGAGGCGAGCTCGGGGAATCCGCCCGCAGCAGCATCCCGGGCGGAGGTCTCCACATCGCGCGAGATGCCGACCACCCCGGTGACGCGCCCGGAGGCTGAGCGCACGGGGTATTTGCTGGTGAGGCACCATCCGCGCCGGCGATTCGGGTAGAGGTGGAGTTCCAGTGCGTGCAGCACCGGTTTGCCCGTGGCGATGACGCGACCGTCCTGGCGCTCGTAGAGCTCGGCGAGCACGGATGGAAAAAGCTCGGAGGGGCGCTTGCCGAGAAGTCGCGATTTTTCGGTAAAAGCGCACCGCTCCATGAGTGTGCGGTTCACGCACACGTAGCGGCCTGCCTGGTCCTTTACGAAAAAGACCACGTTGGGCAGGTCGTCGAAGATGCGCTCCCAGGGAACGGAGGCGGCCTCGCCATTCAGGAAAAATTCCTCCGGGGTGCCGGGTATGATCGTGCGCTTTGTCACAGCACTATGCGGCCTTGAGCGCCGCGATGACTGGCATGCGCGAGGCCCGCAGCGCGGGCAGGAGAGAGCCAATGACTCCCACGATCACCGCGAATAGAAGGCCATAGGGAATCAGTGTGACCGGCACGTAGAGCTCGAAGACGGATTCGCTGAAGGTCTGGAAGTTTAGCATCCCTGCCTTGTAGCCATTGGCCAGCATGGCGAGTCCGCAGCCAAATGCGCCTCCGATGAGTGCGATGCCTCCGCCCTCCAGCAGGATGGACGCCACGATATAGCGCCTGCGGAAACCGAGCACCCGGAGCGTGCCGATCTCGCGGGTCCGCGCGCCGACACTTGCGTACATCGTGTTCATGGCGGCGAGCACCGCACCGATGGACATGACCACGGCGAGCATGGACCCAGCCCAGCTGATGGGTTCGGCGGTCTTCGTTTGTTCCTTGTAAAACTCGACCTCGGGGAGCACGCGCACGACGAGCCGTTTGTCGGACTCCAGCTTTTCCTTCAGCCTGGCGCGCGCTGCCTCATTCACCGGGCGCACGAGTACGCTCGAGTAATTCTGGTGATCGAAAATCTGCTTTGCTTCCTCAGCGTCGAGCCAGGCCTCCGAGTCGTAGGCGGTTCCGCCCGCTTCGAAATGGCCGACGACCTTGAGCTCGCGAGAGCCAATCTTGATGGTGCCGCCCACCTGCATATCCGCGAACCGGCCTGAAAGCCTGCGGCTCAGGGTGACCTCACGGTTTCCGGGATTGAACCAGCGTCCCTCGACGAGCTTTATCTGAGGGCGCAGGGCGGCACCTTTTGGCGAGACGCCACGGAAAATTACATTGGTGCCGCCATCCTCCGCCTTGGGCCGTTGCAGGTAAATGACCACCAGCGCATCGGCCGAGAAAAAGGGCTGCCCATCGGTATCGCGGGCGATCTCCTCCGCGTAGCGCAGGACTTCGAGGTTTTCGCGGGTGATCTGGCTGGCCGATTCGGAGTCAGCGCCTTTGCGCAGCACGAGCACATTTCGTGGGTCGCCCGTGTTGCCCGCGGATTTCTTCAAGCCCTCGGCGAGGGACTGCATCACCATCCACACCAGCACCACGAGCATCACGCTCAGCACGGTGGCAATCGTGGAGCGCCAGCGGACGAAGATGTTGCGAATGCTGTATTTCAGCGGCAGGGCCATGGGCGGAATCTCAATGGTTCGCCCGAGGGATTCAATGTTCAAGGTGCGTCACGCGAAAACGTTTCTTCCCGGGCTTGCACTTCGCCGTGGGGCTTGCGAGCGTTCGCGCCCTTTACCTCACATACCTCATGAGCAACAACTCTCCAAAACTTCACAATGCGATGTGGCCCGGTCTCGTTGGCAAGGGCGATGGCGCTGGGCAGGAACCGCCAATCAGCCTCGAGCGCATGCTCGACCTTACCGCTGCCGCCAGCGTGAACGGCCAGAAGTTCGACGGCATCGACTACTTCCTCTTTCTGCCCCACACCAACCCGGAGGCCTCGGATGAGGAATTGCACCGCATCGCCGACCTGATCGCCAGCAAGGGATTTGCTGTGGGTTCGCTCGTCGCGCCTGTGTGGCCCGGCACCATTGGTGACTCCGCCATGGGCGACGCCGCGCAACGCGAGAAATTCCTGAGCGCCGTGCGCATGGCCTGCCGCATCGCGGGCATCTTCAACAAGCACGGAGTGCGCAAGTATGGCGTCATCCGGATCGACTCCGCCGAGTTTGGCGTGAACAAATGGCGCGAGGACACCAAGGGCAACACCGCAAAGATCGCTGAGACCTTCCGCGAGGCCGCGAAGATCGCCGAAGGGCATGGCGAACGCCTGGCCGCAGAGGGCGAGATTTGCTGGGCGGGCATGCACTCGTGGAAGGACATGCTGGACCTGCTCGAGGCTGTGGGCATGCCGCAGTCGCTGGGCTTCCAGGCGGATCTGGCGCATACCTATCTCTATCTCATGGGCTACAATGCGCCTGAGTACGCGCTGCTCCAGGCGGGTTACAAGGACGAGGAATTCTGGCCCGCATACAAGGAGATGACCGACAAGCTGCGCCCGTGGACGATAGACTTCCATGTCGCCCAAAACGACGGCGAGGTGCATGGCGCTGGAGCGCACGACAAGACGGGCAAGCACTGCCCGGCTGACGATCCAAACGGCAAGCTCGATATCGTGAAGTGCGCGGGCTACTGGCTCAAGGACGCGCCTGCGCGCGGCATGCAGCACATCTGCTGGGACGGATGCATGTTCCCCAATGCGAAGCTGGAACAGCCGCAGACGTGGAATGCGATCCTCGACGCGATGATCAAGGTTCGCGAGGCCCACGGCTGGTAGTCGCCCCACCGAAGCTATTCGGTTTTCCAATCACCACATCCAATGCGCACGCGGATCCCGCGGCGCATTGGATGTTTTGGTTCGTGTTGATGATTCAAGCGCTGCCCAAGATGGAGTCTCGGTCATTTGGTGAGGACGTGGCGAAGTGCTGCACGT
>JAYUWZ010000550.1:0-3695 GCA_043753265.1 Verrucomicrobiaceae bacterium | reverse complement strand
TGGGGCAGATGCAGCAGGTACGGACGAAAGCGGAGATGGAGGCGCAGCTTGCGCTGTGGGCCGGTGCGCCCGACGACGCGGCGCGGGCCGCGTTGCCGATTGGCTACGTTCTTTCGCTGGAGGGGGCGGATTCCCTGCTCACGCCTGCTTTTCTGGAGCGCTCGTATGAGGATGGGTTGAGGGCGATTGGCCCTGCCCACTATGGGCCGGGTGTGTATGCCAATGGCACGGATGCCACGGGAAAATTTCCCGCGCGTGGTCGCGAGCTTTTGCGGGAGATTGATCGGCTGGGGCTCATCCTCGATGCGACGCATCTGTGCGACGATTGCTTTTGGGAGGCGTTGGAGAATTTCAATGGTCCTGTCTGGGCGAGCCACCACGTCTCCCGCGCACTCGTGCCGCATAACCGGCAGCTCTCTGATGAAATGTTTGGTGCGCTCATTGCGCGCGGCGCGGTGGTGGGCGTGGCGCTGGATGCCTGGATGATTGTGCCCGGCTGGCAGCGCGGAAAGACCACGCCGCAATCCACCGGCATCACGCTGGCGAACCTTGCGGACCACATCGACCACTACTGCCAGCTCGCAGGGAATGCGCGGCACGTGGGCATTGGCAGCGATCTCGATGGCGGCTTCGGCACGGAGCAGACGCCGCTGGATCTCGATACTATCGCGGATCTGCAGAAGCTCGATGGCATCCTCGCGGCGCGCGGATATTCACAGGAGGATATCGCGGGGATTTTTAGCGGAAACTTCGTGCGGTTTTTGCGCAATGCGCTGCCAAACTAAGCATGCCGCCGGAGCACGCAGAGAAGATCCACGCTGCAGCCGAAGCGGCATCCAGTCTGGATGCGACGCGCCTCGTTGCAGCGATGTGCGAGGAGCTTTCCCTGCGATACGGAAGCCCGGCGAGCCCGTTTGAGCCGGACGAGGCATCGCCGCCGCACGGCGCGTTCGTGATTGCGCGCATGCTGGGAATTGCCGTGGCGTGCGGGGCGTTTCGGCGGATCGATGAAGGGGTTGCGGAGGTGAAGCGGATGTTTGTCCTGCCAGAGCTACGGGGCAGGGGACTTGCGCGATGCGTGCTCGCGGAGCTGGAGAGACTTGCGATTGCGGCGGGCTATAAGGCATTGCGGCTTGAGACCGGTGAGCGTCTGCCGGAGGCGATTCGACTCTATGAGTCCGCAGGCTATTTGCGCATACCTGCGTTTGGGAGTTACGTGGGCGCGCTCGAGAGCGTGTGTTTTGAGAAGGTGCTTTAGCGAAAGCTAAAACAACTCTTTGATCGCCTTGGTCCCGAAATCGACAAGCGGGAAGGGGCGGCCTTGCGGGCCGGGGAGATGGGCGTCCAGGTCGAGGCCGAGCGCGTGGAAGATGGTCGCCACGATCTCCTTCGGTTGGACAGGAAGCTCGGAGGGGTAGGCTCCGATGTCGTCGCTCTTGCCGATGGCGCGTCCGCCCTTTACCCCGCCGCCGGCAAAGTAAACGCTCCAGCATTGCGGCCAGTGGTCGCGTCCGCCGGCGGGGTTTACCTTGGGCGTGCGGCCAAATTCGGCGAGGTTTGCGACGAGCGTGGTGTCGAGCATGCCGCGCTGGTGGAGGTCTTCGATGAGCGCGCTGTAGCCCTGGTCATACATGGGTGCCACGATGTCCTTCATGCCCGCGATGCTGGTGAAGGGCTTGGAGCCGTGGATGTCCCAGGTGATCTCGTTGAAGACGGTGATGAAGGTATTCACCGTGACGAAGCGCACGCCGCGCTCCACGAGCCTGCGGGCGAGCAGGCAGCTTTGCCCAAAGCGGTTCATGCCGTAGCGCTCGCGCACGGAGACCGGCTCCTTGTGCAACTCGAAGGCCTCGCGGGCGAGGGGCGAGGTCATCATGCGATAGGCGGCCTCGAAATTGGCGTCCATCAGCTCTGCATTGGCGGAGCCTTCAAACTTAGTATACGCACCCTCCACCACGTCGCGCAGCTTTTTGCGGCGTTGCAGGCGCGCCTCGCCGATCTCCGCCGGTGGCAAAAGATCCGGTACCTTGAATTCCTTCTGCGAGGGATCCGCGCCGAGCACGAAGGGGTCGAAATTTTTGCCGAGGAAACCGGCGTCCTGCCCGTGGGGCATGTTGCCGCCGGTGGGGCCCATCGGCTCTGGCAGGATGACGTGGGCGGGCAGCTCGTTGCTGCGTCCGCGCAGAAACTCATACACACAGCCGGCGTGGGGGGTATTCACGCCGCCGGTGAAGAGCCGGCCGGTCTGCATCATCTGGTGGCCGGTGTCGTGCACCGCCGCCGCGGTGTGGTACACACTGCGCACGATGCTGAATTTATCCGCAATCGCGGCGTGCTTCGGGAAAATCTCGGTGAGCTGAAAGTCGCCCTTCGTGGCGATGGGCTTGAACGGGCCGCGAATCTCGCGCGGCGCATCCGGCTTGGGATCCCAGCAGTCGAGCTGCGATGGCGCACCCAGATTGAAGATGAGGATGCACGCCTTGTCGGACTTGGCGGCAGCAGCCGCTGTGGTGGCCGCCGCCTGTGCATTCGCGCCGAGCATCTGCGAAAGAGAAAAGCCGAGCGCGCCCAGTGTGCCGATCTGGAGGAAGTCGCGCCGGGAAAGTCCGTCGCAAGTGGTGATGGAGCCGTTGCCGGTGATCTTGAGCATTTCAGGAAGGGATGACCCTGCAATGTGCCTGCTCTTTGCCCTGGATACAAGCACGGCCATGAGGGCACCTATTGCCCGTGCTCGTGTAATCTCGATATTACGTGGCGACTGGAAGTCGATCAGTGCACCCGCCGGCTGCGCCCGCCAGAGCGGGAGCAAGCTCCCGCACTCCAGATGACGCCCCGCCTTCTTTACGCGAAGCGGATATTATCTCAACAAAAAGGCGGCACACCCGTGGGTGTGCCGCCTTGAAAAATCGAGGATGCCTTTACGAAGGACTATACTGGCGGTGCGGGAGGCGGGGGCAGGGGGGCTTCGCTCTTGTCTTCACTCGTGCGACCGAAAATCAACGGCAGCAGGAGGACGAACACTGCATAGATGACGGCGAGCATGACGGCAAAATGGACGATGCCCTCAAGGAGTGAACCGAAGCGGAAAAACTTTGTGTCGAGCTTGGTGATGCCCTCACCTCCTCCAGTGAGCATATTGAGGAGAGGCGAAATGACGGTGCGATTAAAGTCGCTCGCCAATTCCACCACTGCGAATCCGATGGCCACCCCCACCGCCACCGACATTGCGTTGCCCTTCGAGATGAGTGATTTGAAGTCTGCGAGTAGATTCATACGCGCGGGATGACACAAAAGACACGTTCCAAAGTAAAGCGCGAACATGGTAACGTTTCGGCGATCGTGGCGTGTGCAACAGAGAAAACGTCTCTTCGCTTGCGAAAAGTCGGGGTTGCATTGTCACGGGGCTGCCATACGTTCGTCACACCCCTCCAACAGCCCAACCGTCTTCCCATGCTCTGCCGTTTTGCCGGCTTCTCCCTGCTCCTTGCCACCAGCGCCTGCGCTGCTCCATTCATCAACGAAATCAACACCGACAACCTCGGCCCGATTCTGAATTCGCTTGGGGCGGTGACTGGAATCGAGGATGTGAATCTCGATTCAAGTGACTGGATAGAGATTCGCAACCCCGATGGCGTCTCGGTAAACCTGAACGGCTGGGCGTTGAGCGACGATCCTGCGGTTCCAGGGAAGTGGGT
>JAYUWZ010000549.1:0-3696 GCA_043753265.1 Verrucomicrobiaceae bacterium | reverse complement strand
CGGATTGATGGGAGCCGGCCGCACGGAATTGCTCATGCATCTTTTCGGCGCATGGGGCACGCGAACCTCCGGGCGTGTGACGCTTGCAGGCAAGCCATTCCCCGAGTGCACACCCGCCCGCGCGCTGGCACGCGGACTCGCGCTCGTGAGCGAGGAGCGGCGCCGCTACGGCCTCGTACTGGATGAAAGCATTTCTTTTAATCTTTCTCTTTCCTCGCTGGGCCGCCTCAGCCGCGTGGGGCTGATCCAGTCGGGCCGCGAGCATACGCGCAGCGACGCATTTTTCCGCCGTCTCGGAGTGAAGGCACCTTCGCTCTCCACCACCGTGGGCAAGCTCTCAGGTGGCAATCAGCAAAAAGTGGTGCTCGGAAAAGTGCTGATGACGGACCCAAAAGTGATCCTGCTCGACGAACCGACGCGCGGCATCGACGTGGGGGCAAAAGCCGAAATCTACGCGCTCATCAACGACCTCACCAGCGCTGGCAAAGCCGTGGTGCTCGTGTCGAGCGAACTGCCCGAATTGATCGGCATGAGCGACCGCATCCTCATGCTGCACGATGGAAAGGTCAGCGGGGAATTCCCACGTGGCGCCACCCAGGAGCAACTGCTCGCCGCCGCAATGGGCAGCGACAACGCAAATACAGACGACCTCCAAACCTACGGAGGCGGCATATGAGCCTCCAAACTGCCCGTTCCTCCCGGCATTTTCCCGGCGATAACCCGCCCACACACTTTCTCCCGCACTCATGAACTCCCGCTTCTCCCTGCGCGACCTCAGCCTCCTCATTGCCCTCTTCGCGATAGGTGCATTCTTCACATGGCGGACCAATGGTTTTCTGCATCCGCTCACCCTCACGCAGCTTGTCGTCGAGCTTTCCATCACGGCGACGCTCGCGATTGGCATGTTGCTGGTGATTCTCCCGGGTCACATCGATCTCTCTGCCGGCAGCGGCGTCGGGCTCATTGGCGGACTCGCCGCCGTGCTGGTCACGGGTACAGGATGGCTCTGCGATCTGCTGCGGGCCGGCCACGAATGGCTCCTCAGAAAATACGGCCCGGCTGCGGCGGCATGGTTCCCTCCCCCACCCTGGCCAGACCCTGTGGTGATGCTCATCTGCGCCGTATTCGCGATGGTGCTGTGGTGGATCATGGGCGCGATGATCGTGCGTGGCCGCATCCAGGCATTCATCGTCACGCTGGGGGGCATGCTCATTTTCCGCGGGCTCTTCTGGCGCGTGATCGAAAGCCGCACGGTGCCCATCACCGGCCCCACGGCCAGCCAATGGTGGCAGATTCCAGTGGGCGACTACACCTACGAAGTCCCGCAGGACTGGCTCCGGCGCCTGACCACCGATTACGTCCCGGAAAAAATGGGCCTGATCGCGGCGGGGGTGATCGCGTTCCTCATGTTCATCGGCACGATGCGCTCGTGGAGGCAGCGCAAAAGGCTCGGCATTGAGGGCGACGATTTTGAGATGGCCTTCGTGAAGTGGCTCATCGTTGCGCAAATCCTTTTCATCTGCGTGCTGGTCGCAAACCAGTACAACGGCGTGCCGCTGCCTGCGGTGATCTGCGCGGGCGTCGCATGGTTCGTCCACGTGCTCACGCGCCACACCCGCTTTGGGCGTTACCTTTATGCCATCGGCGGGAATGAGGAGGCTGCGGTCGTCTCGGGCATCAATGTGAAAAGCGTCTCTACGTGGGCCTTCGTGCTCATGGGCGTGATCGTCGCGGTCGTGGGATTCATGCAGGCCGCATACGTGGGCTACTCGACGACCGTGGGCGGCGACGGCATGGAACTCAACGCCGTGGCGGCATGCGTCATCGGCGGCGTCTCGCTGAAGGGCGGGCGCGGCACGGTGTTTGGCGTGTTCCTCGGCGCGCTCATCATGGCGACACTGGAAAAAGGCATGTCCCTCATGGGCTTGGAAACCGCTGATAAATTCATGGTGCGCGGCACCGTCCTCGTGCTTGCGGTATGGGTCGATACCCGCATGAGCCGAAGCAACTCCTGATTCCCAATCGAGTTGCGGCGCTGCGCTGAAAATGCTCCGCTTGGCTTATGGCACTTCCATACCCGACCATCATTCCCGGCCTCCGCAGCCCGGCAGACCAAGTCCAGGGCCTCGTCTACTTCGGCCGTATGCTTGATAAAATCCGCCTCACCGCCGCAGGCAAATTGCCCGCCGACTGGCAGGCGATGAAGGGTGCGGTAACGAAGGTCACTTTCGACAGCCGCTGCTGCGCTTTTCTTGGCGTCGATTACGCCGCGCTGGAGGCGGAGACTCTCAAGGGCGGGAGTGATGAAGAAGTGCTCGAATGGGCTTTTGCTCACGGACGCAAGCCCAGCGAGGACGAAATCGAAATCTGGAATGCATTCATGACCAAGCGCGGCTGGCGCGACGCTGGCACCCAGCGCCTGAATGAACGCCTCGCCGAGATCGGCCTGCCCTCCGGCACAGTGCAGACGATGTTTGAATACATTGATTTGGACGAAGGCCGGCTAACTGTCGGGGCATAGTCACTTCGCCGCGGGCTTCGCTGGCTTTGGGGGGTGGCTTTGGAATGAAACGGGTCACGCGTATGATCACGTAGTCGGTGTCGGTCGTCCGGGTTCGGAGGCCGGTGACGGTGGCCCCCGGCTTGATGTCCGCAAACTTGGCGGGCTTGCCCGCCTGGAGCACAAGGGTGTCTTTTGTAATGGTGTGGGTAACTCGGGCACCGTCCTTGCCCACGCTTACAAATCCGCTCTTAGTGATCTCATCTGCGGTGAGTGTGAAGGCCTTGGGTTTTTCGGGCGCGGGCTCCGCAGGCTTGCTTAGATCCTGCTCCTTGGCGGGCGGGGCGTATTCGCCCTTGGGCGGCGCAGGCTTGGGAGGGGCCGCATGGAGCATCCACGAGGACACCAGAAACCACATCGCGAGCGCACGTTTCATGGGGGTCAGTAATGGTACGGGCGGGCCGATGTGTCGAGGCAAGGTTCCACCGCCGATGCTTCATTACATCTGCACGGGTACCCTTTGCGAAAACAGCACACCAAATGACCTTTGCTCAGCAATTTCGTGCGGTTCACTTTCCGTAGTGAGCCAGTAGTTTCATTGCTGTCTTTAAATCGCGGACAAAGTCCGCATAGCCGGCTTCACGCGACGCTTCGTCTGGCGTGCGGAGCAGGGAGGAAGGGTGCACGGTAATCAGCGTTTGCTCGCAATACTTCGAGGGCATGGGGCTGCCACGATCGCGCAGCACTCGCACCTTTGAGCCGAGCAAACTTTTTGCGGCGGTCCCGCCCAGCAGCACCAGCACGCGGGGTTTGATGATGCGGAGCTCCGCTTCCAGCCATGGGCGGCATGCCACGATTTCGCTGCCATTCGGTGTGTCGTGCATCCGGCGCTTGCCACTCGGCACCCATTTGAAATGCTTCACCGCATTGGTCACGTAGACCTCGTTTCGATCGATGCCGGCATCCTCAAGAGCGCGATCAAATAACTTTCCCGCAGGCCCGACGAAAGGGTGACCCTCCGTGTCTTCGTTATCTCCAGGCTGCTCGCCAACAAAGACGAGCTTTGAATTCTCCGGCCCTTCGCCAAAGACGACCTGCGTTGCTTTCGCGTAAAGGGGACACGCCCGGCAGTGCCCAGCAGCCTCGCGCAATTGCGTGAGGCTCGCGCCTTCAGTTACAGGCGCGGGGTGACTCTG
>JAYUWZ010000548.1:0-3698 GCA_043753265.1 Verrucomicrobiaceae bacterium | reverse complement strand
CGGCGTTGTTTTGCGGGTCAATGAAATCCACCTTCCCCTCGAACTCGGCATTGTCGAGGTCGGTCACCTTCACGCGAATTGCCGCGTTGGGTTTGAGTGTGTCGCGGTTCCGGGATTCCACATAGAACTGCATGTAGACCTGATCGAAACTGACGATGTCGAGAATGCGCTCCGAGCGGTCCACAGCCTCGCCGTTTTCCTTGTAGCGCTTCACCACCACGCCGCTGAGTTGCGACTTGATGGACTTCTCGTCGAGGGCGAGCTGCTTGGCCTGCTTCATGAGCTGGGCGAGCTCGTACTGGGTCTTTGATTCCAGCGCCTTTTCCTCGCTGCCCATCTTTTCCTTGAAGAGCTTTTCGTGGCCTGCCGCGGTGAATTTGCGCAGTTCGATCTCCTTCTCGGAGAGCTGCACGTCGAGCTTCTCGCGGTCATTGCGAAGCTGCACCACGACCTGGCCCTCCTTCACCTCGTCCCCCTCTTTTACAAGGATCTCGGTGATGAGCTCCTGCAGTACGGGCGAGTAAACGCCGGCAAGTTTAAATGGCATCACGACACCCTGCACGGGCTCCGCCATGGCAGGCGCGAGGGCCAGGAAGGAGGCGGCGGAAAGAACGGTGAGAAGTTTGAATTTCATGGCTCGGAAAAACTGCGGTTACCAGACCCACTTGAGGCGGAACCATTGCACAATCTTGCGTCCCCACATGAAGACGAGCGGAGTGCGCTTGAGATTGATGCTGGCACGCCCGGTAAGGTCGGGACGGAAGCTGCGGCGGACATCCTCCGAGGCCTGCACGTCGCGCAGGGTGAGGATGAAGGCGTTTTCCTGGACGGCGCTTTCCCGCTGGTGGGGATAGGCGACCTGGCTGAGCTGGTTGCGGTCTGCGAGCGGCCCGGAGAGTTCGGCCATGTTCTGGCTGTAGAGGATGAAGCGGACGTCCACCTTCTTCTTTTCGTCGAGCAGCTTCTCCAGCTTGCCGACCTCACGCTCGTGAATGTGCACGAGGAGGTCCCACTTTTCCGTGCTGCCGAGCACGGCGAAATCGGTGCCGGCATTCAGGAACACGCCCTCGGTGAGTTCGATGTCCTTGGTGAGCACGATGCCGTCGAAGGGTGAAAGAAGGGTGGCGGAGACGATGTCCTTCTTCAGCCGATCCACCTTTTGCTGGTAGGCGCGCACCTTGGTCTGCGCGATGCGCTCGCTGCCGGGGTCGTTTGCACCGCGGAATTTTTCCACCTCGGCGATCGCACCGAGGAGTTCCTCGGACGCGCTCTTGAGTTCGGTGTCGAGGGCGGAGGTTTCGAGTTTGGCGAGCTTGTCACCCTTCTTCACCAGCGTGCCCTCGCGCACAAAGACCTTCTCCACGCGGCCGGCCACCTCGGGGACAATCTTGATGCGCTTTTCCGGCACGAGCGTGCAGTCGCTCTCGATCTCTTCCATCCAAGGGAAGAACAGAATGCTGCCGAACAACACGAGCAGAAAGATGGTGCGGAAGAGGTGGCGCGCCCGCTCGGTGCCGGTGAGCCTGCGCTTGAGGTCCCGCAGGCGCCGGGTGGCGAAAAGCATGGGCAGCTCGTGGTGGTCGAGGGCGGCGCGCAGTGCGCGGCCGGTGTTGTTGCCAATCCACTCGGCGAGCCGGTGACTGGGCGGCGGCTCCTTGGCGGTGAGAGCAGGCTCAAAAAAGCCCTCCGTGGTGCTCTCCGCGAGCAGTGCGCCGACCACGCGCTTGTCGCCATCGAGAAGCTGCACGATGAGCGTGCTGGAAACCTGGCCGAGATCGAAATACTCCGCATCGACCGCCGGGGTGGGGCCGTGGGGGTTGAGGACGAGCGCGCGTTCCTCGGACGGCTGGTTGCCGGTGCCGTCGCCGAGGGAGAGCAGTTCCTTTTTGCCGAGCGCGATGACGTGTGGGCGCAGATCCGGGGCGGTGGCACCCTCCGGCGTAAAGGGCAGGGGCTCCGCAGGAGTGTGCGCATGCACAAAGGCCGTCATGCCCTTGGACATGGCACCCCGCTTTTCCACCACCTCCTGGCCGGAGATGGAGAGCATCATCCACGAGCCGGCGGTGCGGCGCAGCACGGCGCAGCGTTCGCAGCCCAGAAGGTCGCGGGCGTAGTTTGTGGTGATACGGGCGACTTCCTGCGGGTCGAGCGAACCGGTGACGTCGCTCACGAACTTCAGCAGGTGCTGGAGGCGCTGGTTTTCCAGCACCATGTTGCCCATGCGGCGCGACTGGAAATGCTGTTCCGCGTGGCTGGCGAGCTGGGTGAAAAAGGTGGCAAACTCCGCGTAGTTCTCCCGGGTGACGTAGGGTTGCAGCCAGATTTGGAGGACGCCGAGCACCTGCTCCTTCAGGAAGAGCGGGACGTGGACGAAGGGATAGGGCGTGCGGTTTTGCGATTGCGGCGACTTCGAGGTCGCCATCTGCGTGAGCTGCGCCTGGAGCGAGCCCGGCTGGGCCTCGGCGGGCGGGGCATCGGCGGAAACCACGAGGGGCTTCTTGGTTTGCACCACCTCGCCGAGCGCACGAAGAAGGAGGCTGCGCTGCTCCTCATCCGTCTGAAAGAGAGAGGACTCCAGCTCCACGGCTGCGGCGCACTGGAACTCGCCCTTGCCATCGGCGCGGGGAGTAACCATCCAAATCGCACCGCCCTTGCCATCGCACGCAGCCACGGCGCGCGTGAGGAACTGCTGGTAAAAATCCTCGGAGCGCGTGTCGCTCTTGCTCAGTGCCGCTATTTCATCAACGAGGCGCTGGATGCGGGCTCGTGCGGCTTCTACTTGTTGTGGTTGGGACATCGCGTCAGGAAATTAGAGCCGGAGCCGTATCTGGCAAGGCAAAGCGCCCGGTAGAGGAAGACGAGGGGCGGGGAATGGTTATTAGGAAACGTCCAACGCTCAACGTCCAACATCCAACGTCTAATGCGCAAGCGACGGGTGTGAGGTTGTTGTGGATTCGGGTAATTGGGGTGGTTTCTGAGGAGGAAGGGGGTTGTTGCAGTTGTTGCGCTTTGCGGCGAAGGATGCTCAGGACACTGAACCGCGAAGGGCGCGAAGGACTCGAAGCAATGCAGAGAAGAGGGGTTTGGGGGCTCGAGCCGGTTTGATGCTGCTTTGAGGAACTTGGGGTTTTTGAGGTTGTTGCAGTTGTTGCGCTTTCTGTGCGTGGTGGGGTGTGGAGGGAATATCGGCGATGGGTGTCGCCGATAATCGGGGTGCGTAAACCCCTGGAGGGTTGGATTTTGCGAGTTGGCAGGGGATTATGTGCAATAAATGCGATGGCCTCACTGGAGTGGGGGCTGGCGGGAGTGGCCTTGGCTGCGGGTCTGCCTGCTGAGCGTGACGGTTTGGCGCGATTTTCGGGCTGGGTTTCGCGGACTGAGAAATGGGGGGGTGGGGAATATCGGCGATGGGGGTCGCTGATAATCGTGTCTCGCAAATCGTTTTGGGAAAGGGGATTGGGCGAAGGCGCGTGATTATGTGCAATAACGGCGATGTGCGGGTTCAATGAATGCTGAGGAGGATTTGGATATGGGCGCATGGTGTCGTGGTTCCTGCGTATTGCGGTCTGCCGAAAATGGTCCCTTCCTCGATTCATGAAATAGGAGGGGGATTATAGCACGGTTTAGGGCTGAGACAACGGCAGATCATTTCGGAGCGTGGTCTGTGTGCGGAGCACCAGCCGCAGCGATTTCCGAAT
>JAYUWZ010000547.1:0-1580 GCA_043753265.1 Verrucomicrobiaceae bacterium | reverse complement strand
CTCGCCCACGAGCCGCTGCACAGCCACCAGGAACATGCCATACAGCACGAGGCCATACGCCACGCGCGTGCCATACGTGCGCTTGCGCGCGGCCCGCTCGGTGAGCTCCCGTGCGAGCAGGGGGTAGGTAAAAAAGTTACGCAGCGCGCGAAGGGCATTCATGGCAGACGCGAGAAGTGGCGGCGGATGATGCGCATTTCGTGAGGGCCTTCCTTCCACGCCAGTGCCGTGAGGGGGCTGGGGGCTGTAGCGAGGAGGGCTTCAATGCCGGTGACCGTGGGCGAACGATGTGAAATGAGCTGGCTGGTGGACGAAGGACCGCTGCGCGACAGGAGGGCTGCCGCGGTTTTGTATCGCATCCTGCTTTGTGTATTGATGGAGCCTTCAACTCGGACTCCGAAACCAGACCCCTCCGCGTGAATGTCACCGGGTAATCCATCCGCCGGGTTGGGTGTCGTTCCAAATACCACCGTCCATCCCGGCGGGCCAAAGATCGTGCGCGTACGCTCGCCGGAATTCAGCTTGCTCCACTCCTCCGCAAGCTTGTCCCACTCAATCCCAGTGTCGTCCTTCGCCTCGGGGAACGACGTGCCCTGTGCCATCACCGGAGTCCACTGCCGGAGGTTTCGGCGATGCTCAAAAAGCGTGGAGGACTTCCATTCCCCTGTATTGTCACTCACATCCTGCTGAGTGGGCGGCTCCGCAAATTGCTCGGCGGCCACCCGTGCAAAAGGCGACACCAGCCCATCGCGGGCCTGAAGCACCCATTCGCGATCGCGCGCGGGAAGAATCATCTCCAGCCGGCATTCGCGCAGCACCCGCCCATCGGGGCCGATGTCCGTGATGATCACTAGGCCCGTCCGGTCCGTGCGCCCAATCGTCCTTGCAGCGAGACCTGCGGCCCACCATGCAGCCAGTACGCATAGTGCGGGCAGTAAAATCCACGTCCATTTCCTGCGGCGGAGCCAGCCGAGCAAAAACCAGTCGCCGGGCCCCACTGCGAGCAGGAGGGTGCCAAGCAGCAGGGCCACCAGCCCGAGCGGGAGCGGACGCGGCTTGTCGGGCGAGAGCGCGTCGTAGCCGATTGCGGAAGACCATAGCCACGATGCCAGTTCCCAATCCTGCCAAATCTCCACGTCCTGCCGACCGGAGAGGGCCTCCGGGGACCACTTGCCCTTTGCCTCCACCACCTTCAGTTCAGTCTCGCGGAGCTTCCAAGACCAGCCTACCGCGGCATTCCACGCGTTGGTCTCGTAATCCTTTTCCACCTTGCCGGGAGTCAGTTCGACCGTGACCCGCCCTAGAATTGGACGGAGCCTTAGAGGCTCTGCGGGGATCGCATTACCGGTGACGACGCGCCCCGCCTCCGCACGAAAGACGGGCCCGCCCGCACCCGCGATACGCGAGAGAAACGCAGCGTGGCGATCAAGCAGCGGCATCGTGCTTTGATCGCCCGTGGCAATGAATGCACTGCCTCCCGCCTCCAGCCAGCGGGCCAGGGCGGTCAGCTGTTTCTCGCTGGCGCTTGCGAAGGCAGTGGTGTCGAGAAATACGGAATCATAAGCACACCAACCGAGCGG
>JAYUWZ010000546.1:0-3702 GCA_043753265.1 Verrucomicrobiaceae bacterium | reverse complement strand
CACCTCCGCCACTTCGCGTTCATCGAACGCCTTGGTATGAAAAACAAAAGGCCAGACCGTAAACGGTCTGGCCTCGAAAAAAACCCATGGTTGGGATGGGTTGGTTACTTGGAGTAACCGGCGGCAGGCTGAGGTGCCGGAGCGGGCTTGGCGCAAGCAACGAAGCCGAACGAGACGGCGACGAGCGCGATGATCGAAAGAATACGCATTTCTAGAGATTCACCCCCTTTAGTGCAAGTAGCATGGGGCACCGTGTACGCGGTAAGCGCCTGTGGTGACAACGTAAATCTTTTCATGTCCATCGCTTGAACCTGAGTGAATTAGGGGCTAAATGGACCGCGTGCCTACTCCTCCAAGAAAAATCGATCCGGGCCTCATTACCGCGGCGGTCGCAATCGGATGCGTCAGCACACTCATCGCCCTCACCGTTTTGGGCATATTTTCCAGAATCCCCCCATGGGCGAGCGTCACCATCGTGGTATTCGAGCTCCTCACTCCCGGCCTGGTCTACTGGGCCGCCAAGCGCGCACAGCAGCGTTAGCAAGAGGAGGGATCGCGCCGCCTCCTGGGAGAGAATCGACGAAGTCCAAGCCACGCCCGCGCTTTTCTCAACGTCCCGCACTTTGAGAACCTTTCTGCCAAACTGTACAAAAAACATACACGGAGCCGGGACGTCTCGCACGAATACTTCACAGCCGCACGTGCGGAAAACCAAACGTCCTAAAATCCACTTATAGCCATGCTCCACTACGCAGTCGTCTTCCTCGTCATCGCCATCATCGCCAGCGTTCTCGGCTTCGGCGTTGTCTCCGGCACCGCCGCCTCCATCGCCAAAATTCTGGCGGTCGTCTTCATCATTCTCTTCATCATTTCCTTCATCACCGGCCGCAGACCCAAGCTCTAGCAAACTGTGCCTCGAATGATGGAAAAACCATTCGAGTTACCAGTGCGTTCTTTTCCGAACCCCTGTCATTCCGAGCACCCTGAAATGGGCCGTAAATTTTCGTGAGCATCGACCGGGATTTTAGATCACGATCCCCCGAAGTCATGGAGATCCCGTGGAATTCAGGAGCATGGGAAGCCTGTGTCACGAAGCGCTTTAAAACAGACGGGTCGCATGACTACCCACGCGTTCATACGCCGCAGCAATTCTCGTAACGACCACCCGTAACATGACTAGAGAACGACCCGATACCCGCAACTCTCTGCCGTCATTCATCTACTTCGCAGCTGTGGTAGCGTGCCTCTACCTTGGCCGCGAATTCCTGCTACCCGTCATTCTGGCGGCGCTGCTCTGTTTCCTCCTTGCGCCGCTGCTTACCATTTTGGAGGGCTGGAAGGTGGGCCGGATCCTCTCCGTCCTCATCGTCACCATGCTGGCCTTTGTGGTGATTGGTGCGCTCACGTATGTGATGATCAGTCAGTTGCTGGATTTTGCCAAGGATCTCCCCAGCTACCGCTCGAATCTCCTGGGCAAAGTAACCGCGCTGCGAGAGCAATCCGGCGGCCCGCTTGGCAGCGCCATGGCTACCGTGCAGGAGGTGCTTTCCGCTCTCAATCCCGTGCCCAAGGAAGGCACAGCCCCTGTCCCCGTCGTGGTTCAGGGCTCCCAGGGTACCACTGGAGTCCTCGCCGGCATCGTAATGCCCATCCTCGGCCCACTGGGAAACATGGCCGTCGTTTCCGTGCTCGTCATTTTCATGCTCCTCGGCCGCGAGGATCTGCGCGACCGCCTCATCCACCTCGTCGGTCGCGGACACATGGGCGTCACCACCGAGGCGCTCGATGAAGCCAGCACCCGCGTCAGCGGCTACCTCCGCGCCCAGTTGCTCATCAATGTGCTGTATGGGATCCCCGTGGCCGTGGGCCTTTACTTCATCGGTATTCCCAATGCCGCGCTGTGGGGCGTGCTCGCCGTGCTGCTCCGCTTCCTTCCGTACATCGGCCCGTGGATCGCCGCCGCATTCCCCATAGCGCTCTCGCTAGCCGTCTCGCAAAACTGGAACCAGCTCCTGCTCACCTGCGGCCTTTTTGTCGCCATGGAACTGCTGAGCAACAATGTCATAGAGCCCTGGCTCTACGGCGCGAGCACGGGACTCTCCCCGTTTGCGATCATCATCTCCGCGCTCTTCTGGGCATGGATTTGGGGCGGCGTCGGCCTTGTCCTCGCCACTCCGCTCACCGTGTGTCTCGCCGTCGCTGGCAAGCATGTGCCCGGTCTTACTTTCCTCGATGTCCTCCTTGGCGAGAAACCGCCCATAGACCACTCCGAACGCCTCTACCAGCGCCTGCTCGCACTCGACGAGGAAGAGTGTCTCGAAATGGTCCAAGCCTCGGCAAAAGAACACGGTCTGGCTCAGGCGGCCGACAAAGTATTGCTGCCCGCCCTCATGACTCTTGAGGCGGAGAGCCGCACCGGCATCCTCCCGGAAAAAAGTCAAACCGCCGCGCTCACCCTGCTTCGCCAGATCTGCGTAGAAATGGCCGACCCGCCCACGACACCCCTCCGGGGTCAAAAGGTGCTGTGCCTTCCTGCCATGGACGAAGGTGACGAAATCACCGCGCTCCTGCTATGTGAGGCACTCACCTCTCGCGGAGTGCTCGCCACCGTGCCCTCCTCGAATTTGCTCCTCTCCGAAAGCATCGAGCTTGCCGTGTCCTCCGAGGCCGCCGTGATCTGCATCGTCAATTTTCCACCCTCCTCCGTGCTCGTCGCGGGCAACGTCTGCCAGCGCCTGAAAGAGCGCCTGCCCAACGCCTACATCACTGCTCTGCTCTGGCAGCCGGACGACCAGGAATTCGCCCGCCGCCGCGATCGCCTGAAGCACCGCGGCTCCTACGACGTATTCCCCAGCATCGAGCGCGCAGTGCCCACGCTTTCGCAACTCTCCGAATGCGAGCCCACCACAGCGGCGGATGATGGCAAAACGAAAACAGACTCCGCCGTCCCAATTGAGAGCCCGGAAAGCTCGGAGATATCCGGATAGTCCGGGAAGGGCGCCGAAACGAGCAGCGCACATGGAGTGCGTGTGGCAAGCCTAGGCGCGACACCGCCTTCGCTTTGCGAAAACTGGTTCATTGCTACAGTTCGCGTCAAAACCGAAACGCCTGTTCACTCTGGGCAAGTAAGTGTAAACACACCCGCAGTCCCATCCAAAGGTGGTGTCGCGCCTTAGCGCTTGCCACCGCACTCCATGTGCGCTGCTCGTTTCGGTGTCTCCACTCACTCACACATTGCCAAGAATTTGCACCGGTCCCCGGAAGCCCCCCCAACAAGAAGTGACAAAGGAAAGCACGCTCGCTTTGTTTATGCCTTCCGCCATGCGCCTCGTCCTTTTCCTTGCAGCCACCCTCCTCGCCCTCCCCGTCTTCGCCGAGGACAAATTCACCGAGAGCCCCGACCACAAGGCCAATCCCGACGTGCCGCAGGGAACCGTGACCCAGATGCCCGCGTGGGAATCCAAGATTTTTGAAGGCACCACCCGCGAATGGTGGGTCTACGTCCCCGCACAGTACAAGCCCGACGGCAGCGCTGCCGTGATGGTGTTCCAGGACGGCCACGACTATGTGGGTCTCAAGGGCAACTGGCGCGTGCCCACCGTGTTCGACAACCTCATCGCCCGCGGCGAGATGCCCGTGACGATCGCAATCTTCCTGAACCCCGGTCACGAACTGAGCAAGGGCGAACTAAAGCAGCCATGG
>JAYUWZ010000545.1:0-1581 GCA_043753265.1 Verrucomicrobiaceae bacterium | reverse complement strand
GGCACTCGCAACTGTCGTTATCGCTATGACTTCAACCACGGCTACTATGACGAGTTTCATCGAGACGCAGTTTCCAATCGCCCGGCTGTCTCTGGAGTCATACAAAGAACGCCGATCAAACACCTCCCAATCTCTGACTGGGCTGGGAAAATGGTGGGGGCGCAAACCGTTGATCCTGGTACGGGCTTCCATTTTCGGCATGCTGATGCCTGCCTCGGGGGATGCGAAAAAGGATCGGGAAATCTTTCTGAAAATCCTGACCATGGATGACGAAGGGACGCTGAACAGGTGGAAACCTTCGGATCGTCTGAACGAATCGGAACTGAGAGCCTTGGCTTCGGAAGCGGAGCGCGATCAGTGGGCGAATTTGGAAAAGAGAATCCAGGCTGCTACGGAAAAAGTCCAGGAGCTGAAGCAGGATTTGCACAGGGTGGTGAACGGAAATCTTCCTGAATTGAAGTTCCGGCGGAAAGTCGTCAAGGAAGCCGAAGCGGACGCTAAGAACCGGATAGGGGAGTTACGGCACTACCTGGAATCGCTTCAGCCCCTGGCCTTCAATCGCTTACCTTATGTCGAGCGTATCACCCGTTGCGAGCGCCCGGAAAACACGCCGGGACCGACCGAAGCGGCATGGAACGATATCAATGCGCATTTGGGAACCGATGCCCATAGCCTGCCGGAACTCGTTGCGCACTTGGGCCAACGGGCCTTTGGCCACACTCCGCGTGTGGGGGATGCCTTTTGCGGCGGGGGGTCCATTCCCTTCGAGGCTGCCCGCATTGGATGTGAGGCCTTCGGGTCGGATTTGAATCCCGTGGCTGGTCTCTTGACTTGGGCCGGGCTAAATCTGCTGGGTGGAGGAGCGGAAGTCCAAGAAGAGGTGATGCGGGTACAGGCCGAGGCGTTGGCAGCGGCTGACAAGCAGATCACCGCCTGGGGGATTGAGCACAATGCCGAGGACGAACGTGCGGATGCCTACCTGTATTGCGTGGAAGTGAAGCCGGAAGGCTGCGAGTACTATATCCCCTTGGCGCCGAGTTGGTTGATTGGAGAGAAGTCGAGCGCAGTGGCACGGTGGCATCGGGTGGAGGGTTCGGATCGGTTGCAACCGGAAATCGTGACGGTTTCGGCGAACGAATTGAAGGATTACAAGGAGAAGAAGGGCGCCACGGTCGTCGATGGCCGGGTGATCGATCCTTTCAATCCGGAACGGTCCTGGTCGGTGGAAGCGCTGCGCGGGCAGGATGGATTGCGGCGGTGGACCAATGAGGATTTGGTTCCGCGGCCGGGGGATGTGTTTCAGGAAAGGCTGTATTGCATTCGATGGGCCAAAACCGTTGCAACGGAAAATGGTCAGGGAGAAACGGTCAGTAAAACAGTCCGACGTTATGCGGCTCCAAATCAGGCGGATGAGGACCGTGAAGCAATGGTGTTGGATTTATTGCGAAAGCGATTCGAGACTTGGCAGGAAAAAGGGTTTGTGCCGTCAAAGCTAATTCCTGATAAAGGAGCAGAAACCGACCGACTCTTTCGTGAGCGGGGATGGACACACTGGCATCACCTTTTTACACCACGCCAACT
>JAYUWZ010000544.1:0-3704 GCA_043753265.1 Verrucomicrobiaceae bacterium | reverse complement strand
GAAGTTGAGCAATTCATTGATACGATGGTCAAGCATTATTCCAGTGGTATGTATCTGCGTTTGGCTTTTGCGGTGGCAGCGCATCTGGAGCCAGAAATCCTGATTGTGGATGAAGTGCTGGCGGTGGGAGATGCACTTTTCCAGAAAAAGTGTCTCGGGAAAATGGGTGAAATTTCAGGCGAGGATGGAAGGACGGTGCTTTTTGTAAGCCACAACATTCAGTCCGTAACCCAACTCTGCCGCACGGCCCTGTGGCTGGAGCGGGGTCAGGTGAAAGGCCTGGGACCTGCGAGAGAAATTACGAGCAAATATCTAGGGGCGGGAAACGAGGCATCGACCAGCCAAAGACGATGGCTGGCCAATGAAGGGCCGGGAAATGAAGTGCTCCGATTTGCGGAGGTGAACGTTCAAGATGCGTCCGGGGAGTCGGCTGGCTTTGTGGATATTGAGCAGGAGTTCTTCATCGAACTCACCTATGAGGTTTATCGCACCACGCCCCGGCTGCGGGTTTACTTCGAGAT
Organism: Verrucomicrobiaceae bacterium; assembly: GCA_043753265.1. Classification (GTDB taxonomy): domain Bacteria; phylum Verrucomicrobiota; class Verrucomicrobiia; order Chthoniobacterales; family Chthoniobacteraceae; genus SXWH01. Next base: position 3,183 of record JAYUWZ010000544.1, on the reverse strand, counting down.
TGTAAACACGCATGGCGAGGTGGTGCTGAGCTCCGCGGATACCGATTCTACGGAAACGGGCCTGCTTTGCCGCGAGCCAGGCCGCCATACAAGCACCTGTCGGCTTTGGAAGAACCTGCTCAAGCCGGGCGAATACTCCGTGACCGTCGGAGCGGTGGATCACGGTGCCAGCTATCTCTGCCGGATGGAGCGCGCGGTTTGCATCCACGTGTCGGCGGTCGGCACGAGCCGGGCTGCGGACTGGCATTTGCGCGAGGGTGCAATCGCTCCGCGCTTCGGGTGGAGCGTCGCGCCCATGGAAACCACTGAAGCTTAAGCTGTGATGACACAACAACTCCAATGCCAATTGCCTGAGACAGGGAAAACCCATCTTCAGGCGGCCCCCGTCGAGATGCTCAATCTCGGCTGCGGCCAGCGCTTTCATGCCGAGTGGGTGAATGTGGACTTTGTCAGCGGAGCCCCAGCGGTCATTGCGCACGACTTACGAAAAGGAATTCCTTTTGAGGATGGGCGGTTCGCTCTCGTCTATCACTCTCATGTCCTAGAGCATTTTGAGGCCCAAGACGGGGCTCGCTTTCTGCATGAATGCCACCGGGTGGCGAGGAAGGGCGGTTTGATTCGGGTCGCTATTCCAGACTTGGAGAGGATAGCCGCCACCTACCTTGAAGCGCTCTCCCGTGCAATGAAAGGAGAGCAAGCAGGCGCTGGGGACTACGCGTGGATCAAGCTGGAGCTTTTCGACCAAATGACGCGAGGCGAGCCGGGTGGATTGATGCGGCGATATCTGGAAAATCCGCAGATCCCGAATCCGGAATTTGTCGTGGAACGTCTCGGCGTGGAAGCCCGGAGGCTGATGAAACGAGAGGGGGCCACGCCAGGTGTCGCGACGCGCCCTTCTCGTGTTCAGCGCCCTTCGATTTACCGGCGCATTCGTGAACGGTGCATTCGTTGGCTCCTCGGAGCGGAATACTCCACGCTGCAAATGGGACGTTTCCGACGCGGCGGGGAAATCCATTTGTGGATGTACGACCGATTCTCGCTGGCCCAAGCCCTTGAGGAGGCGGGGTACTCGAATCCAAGGGTGTGCAAGGCGGATACGAGCGCATTTCCAGGGCTCTCCCGCTACGGCCTTGATATTGAGCCCGATGGCTCCACGTACAAACCCGATTCCCTTTTCATGGAGGCGCACAAGTTATGAGCGTTCTCCACCTTGCCACGAGCGACCTTTTTGGAGGCGCAGCGCGCTCAGCGTTTCGTCTACATCAAGGCCTGCGAGCCGAAGGTTTTGATTCGTCGATGCTCGTCGCCCGTCGTGCGAGCACCGATGCGTCGGTCTCGGAGTTTGTCACATCTCGCAATTTCGTCCGGCGCGCGATGCGCCGCCTCCAACGCTGGCGCATAGAGAGGGAGATTGCGGCTTACGACTCCACCCGCCCACAAGGCTTCGAGCCTTTCCATCCGGAACGGAGCCGCTTCGCTCATGAGTTTGCCAACCTCAAAATTCATGCGGACATTTTGAATCTGCACTGGGTGTCGGAGTTTGTGGATTATGCAGCTCTTGCGGGAATCGCGGGAGAAACTCCTGTCGTTTGGACTTTGCACGACATGAACACCGTGACGGGAGGATGCCACTACGACCACGGGTGTGGCCGATACATGGCCCGCTGCGGCGCGTGCCCCCAACTCGGGTCTGCGGCGGAAACGGATGCTTCGCGCTCGGTGTGGCTTCGAAAGCAGCGCGTATTTTCGCAAATTGCGCAGAGTCGTTTGCACTTCGTCACGCCCAGTCGCTGGCTGAAATCGGTGATCCAGGCGAGCCCTCTGACATCCCGGTTTTCCGTATCGGTGATTCCGTATGGACTCGATACCGAAGTGTTTCGTCCCATGGATAAGGAGTATGCTCGAAAGGCTCTCGGGCTTCCTCTCGATGCACGGGTGATTCTATTCGTCGCACATTCGTCGGACATCCATCGCAAGGGTTTCGATTTGCTGGCAAGGGCACTCGCCGAACTTCAGGGAGTCGATAATGTGACACTTCTCACGGTTGGCGAGGGCGATGCCGCGAGCGGATTGAATTTTCCGGAGAAGCGACTCGGGAGAGTGGAGGACGACTCGCAACTTGCCCTGGCTTACGCGGCTGCCGACGTTTTCGTCATTCCTTCGCGTGAGGATAATCTGCCCAATACCGTGCTTGAGTCGATCTCGTGCGGCACGCCGGTAGTGGGGTTTGCCGCTGGAGGGATACCCGAGATGGTGCGGGATGGTTTGACCGGCCGGCTTGCGGCAGCCGGAGACGTGCGCGCATTGCGGGACGGCATCGCGGATATCCTGCTTCATCCCGACCATCGGCGCCAAATGTCAGCGGAGTGCCGGAGCGTTGCGGAGTCGGAGTATTCGCTGAGCCTGCAAGCACGACGTTACCAGGAGCTCTACGCCTCGATGCTGGCGCCCTCGGAATCCAAGGTTCCAGAAACGGTGCAAGCGTCATGCTGCTTATGAGCACGGCATTCGATCAAAAAATGAAATGGCCAAAGATTAGCGTCATTACGCCTTCGTTTAATCAGGCGCACTTTCTCGTAGAGACGATGGAGTCGGTATTTTCCCAACGATATCCGGAGTTGGAGTATATCGTGATCGACGGGGGAAGCAGCGACGGCAGCGCGGAGATCATTCGCAGCTATTCCGGGCGTCTCGCGCATTGGGAAAGTGAGAAGGATCGAGGCCAGGCGCATGCGATTAACAAAGGACTGGCCCTCGCGACCGGGGAGATAGTGGCATTTCTCAACAGCGACGACCTTTATCTCCCGGGCACTCTCCACGCCGTCGCGGATACATTCAGGCGTGAACCCGGCACACAGTGGCTGGCCGGCGGCGTGCTGATGTTTGGAGAGGAGGGAACCCTGGATGACCACACGTGGTGGCACGCGCCCCAACTCCCGACGCATCCCGTTGACTGGGCTTACAAAAACTACGAGGCATCGCAGCCGGCGCACTTCTGGAAGCGGGACCTTTTCACGAAGCACGGAGAATTTGACGAAAGTTTGCACTACTGTTTCGACCACGAGTTTTATGTGCGGCTCGCTTGTGCCGGAGTGCAGTGCAAAGGGATTCAGCGCCCCCTGGCAGCTTATCGTTTCCACTCGGCGAGCAAGACGGTGAGTGCAAAGCCGAAGTTCGAGGAGG
>JAYUWZ010000543.1:0-1583 GCA_043753265.1 Verrucomicrobiaceae bacterium | reverse complement strand
GCGAAGCCGCTGTCGGGGCCCTCTGGCATGCGAAAGATTTTGTTCACCTCGCTGCCCGTCCACATGAGTTCATTGAGCTCCATCTCCCGCCAGTTTTCCACGCGCACATCGGGCGTGGCGGAGTCGATGGGGCGAAACGTGACGCTGCTGTCGCGCACAGCCTGGAGCAGCATGCGCTCGACTGGCTGCCCGGCGGCATCAAGCACCGCCAGCTTGGTATCAATGGGCGAACCGCGCCGTGCCGCATCTGTTTCAATTGCGTAGCTCATGCCCTTGCGCGCTGTGAACTTGAAAAAGTCCACCTGGCCGGGAGTCCGCGCGCGTCCTTCGACGCAGACTGGGAGTGCGACGGTTTGCGCAGTCTGCGGCGAGTGATTGCCGCCTGCCTCCAGTGCAGTCGGCAAATCGCTCACCACGATGGATGCAGGGCCGCGCAGGCGCAGCGAATTGAGCGGCAGCGGTGCCATTCCAGATGCCCCCGCTTTCACGCGGACTTTCCGTGCTGTGGCATCCGAGGGAAGATTGTAACCGATGAGTTCCACCTCCGTTTCCGCATTGGGCGGCACGCTGAGCGGAAAGGTGGACACCACATAGGGAAGCTCGCCCAGCTTGAGATTGTAAAAGGATTCCACGTCACCAGCCATCTGCGTGTCGCCGAGCACAGCCTTGTATTTCCCATCCGCTGCGAAGGTGTGCGCAATGAAAGGATCGCCGCCGAAGAAATTGCGGGAACTTGCGATCACACGGCCCGAGGAGTCGACGAGATCGAGCGTGAGATCCGCCTTGGATTGGATGGATTTCGCGGACGCATCGAGAATGATGGTTTGCCCGGCCTTTGCCTCGAAGAAGACTTCATCCCGCTCGCCAGCCTTTCCCAGAAGCCCCCAAATCGAAACAGGCACTTTTGCCACGGTATATGATGCGGCTGCGGGAAGCGTGGTCGCTGGCAATTCATCCACATGCAGCGTGAATCGCAGCAGTTCCTTCCCCTCGGTGCCGGATGCGACAATCTCGTAGGCCGCGCGCGGCAGGTCCCCCGGTGTGCGAATAATCAAGGGCACCGACGTCTCGCTCGCCACACCCGTGAAAACGGATACGCGCGCATTGGTGCTTTTGACGGAAACCACCCCTGCGAGATTCTTGCCGGTAATCACCACATCCACCTGAACTCCGCGTTCGATCCCCCGCGGAGAAATGGTGGTGATCTCCGGCTTCGGAGCGGGCTCCGCCTTTTTCGGTGCCTGGCAGGGGACACGGAGCGCACCTCTACGGTGCTTCACGCTTGGGCAATTCTGTGCACCAGTGGGCTGGGGAATCACTTTCCCGTTGCTGTCGTAATAGACGACCGTCCCATCTCCCCGGCCGACAATCACCGTGTCGCCTGCAAAAGTCAGCGCAGTGGGCCAGTCGGGCTGTTTTTCAAAAAGCAGGCGCTCTTTCATCCCGGCAGGCTCCCACACTTTTACGGTGCCATCCTGCGAACTGCTCACCAGTGTGCCGCTTCTCCATGCGAGACGGATGATGGGCTGCTCGTGTGCAAAGCGTGCGTGGACGAGCGGATTGGTCGTTTCCTTCGCATCGGG
>JAYUWZ010000542.1:0-3707 GCA_043753265.1 Verrucomicrobiaceae bacterium | reverse complement strand
CCAGCGACCTTGGTCGCTGGCTCCAGCACCCCAGATTACCTAGCTCCGGGCGGACGTATCATCAATGCGTCCAGCACCGCCTCGATGGCGCGGTCATTGGGCTGGCCGTTTACCTTTTTCTTTTTGAGATAGGCTTGCGTGCCATCGGCGGCGGGGAGCCACTCGAATGTCATGCCGGGTTGCAGGTCCATGCGGCCACGGGGAGCCATGTCCCAGTAATCGCGGAGTCCGCGCACGGCGTAGAGCACCGTGACAAGATCGGCGACGTGGCGATTCTTCGCTGTGCCTTTGAAGTAGTGCTCGTACGAGCGGCGCACGGGATTTCCCGGCGGGGTCTGCGAAAGGCTTTTGCCGATGGCCAGGCCGCTGGGAACGGAGCCGATTTCCCTTCCCACAAACTCCACGGTGCCGGGCCAGTCGCGGATCACCCGCAACGCGGAAACGGGGTCGCGCTGAAAATTGACGTTGCCGAGCTTAAGGTCGTCGCGCGCGGGCTCGCCCACGAAATTGCCGCCCATGCACACCCATTTTGCGACCTTGGCGCGGATGAGGTCGAGGCCGCTGGGGTGGCCTTCCGATGCGGGGAGTTCGAGCAGGGTGCGAAGGTTGGTGACATAGCCGACGGTGACGATCACCACCGAGCGGTCCGGCTGCTTTTCGAGCACATCGCGGTAGACGAGCGTGGCATCGGGGATTGCCGCCGCATCGATGGAAGCTCCCGAGTCTCCTGCACCCTTGAAGCGATGTGGAAACTCCGCGGCGATGCGGGAGGCGTAGGTGGATTTTTCCAGCACGCCCGCGCCGCGCACCATGCCGATCGGCAGGCCGGGACGGCGGTGATACGTATTGATGGCATCCACCGTGGCGGCCGAGGCGGGGTCGCGCACGCTCACGACGGTGGCGAGGATGGTGCATTCGCCGAGGTCCGCGAGCGAGTGCAGCACTGCAAGCGCGCCGGCGTCGTCGCAATCAGTCTCCATGTCAGTATCGAAGAAGATGCGGACAGGCGCGGGCTTTTGTTCCTGCGCGGCGAGCGGCGGCAGCAGCCAGCAAAGGCCGAGGAGGAGGAAAACGTGGAGTGATGGCATGACGCGAGGTTGGAGGCGCGGGCGGCTCGTCCCTGCCCGCGCTTTGCTTACAGCGGGTAGATGAAGGGCGCGAGGCCGGTGGCGGAAAGGGTGATGAGCAGGGCGATGATGGCGATGGCGACGAGGATGGGGATGAGCCACCACTTGCGATTCTTCCGGAGCAGATCGATGAGTTCGCGGCCCAGGCTGGGTTGGGAGCCCTCGGAGGCTTTCTTGAAATCGTCTGGCGATGGATCGCTCATGGGGCGGCAAGCATCCAACGTCACAAGCGGAACGTCCAATCAACATTCTGCCCCGCCAGGGACGCTTCGACGCTTGTCCCCAGCCCGCATGGCCGTCACGGTATCAGCCATGCGCATGCTCCTTTGCGTCCTCTCAGCCAGCCTGGCCCTCCTGCACAGCGCCCTCGTGGCGGGACCTGTCGTGGTTATCGATCCCGGGCACGGAGGCGAGCTCATCAAGGGTAAGTCCGACAGCACCCAGGAGGGCGACGGTGCTTCGTGGAACAATACGCAGACGGCCTCAGGCAAAGTGCTCGAGAAGGATCTCATCCTGGCATACAGCCTCGCGGTGAAAGCTGCTCTGGAGCGCAGCGAAACGGCGAAGGCGCTGGGAGTGAAGGTGGTGCTCACGCGGGAGGATGACCGGCATCTCAGCGCGATGGAGCGCGCAGCCGTCGCAGTCCGCGAGAGCGCGGATGTGTTTCTCAGCATTCACTTCAATGCCTCGCCGACGCACAAGGCCGAGGGCACCCGCGCCTTTTTCGTATCCGCAGAACACCGCGACTGGGAGTTCATGCATTTCACCAACGCCTACGAGGACCGCGACCGAAAGTTCTGTGAGCGTATCTGCGCCGCCACCGCCAACGCGCTGCAACCCTTCGGTGGGAAGCCGGAGAAACGCATGGTCTATGGCGATGTGCGCGATCGGGTGGATGGCCTGCGCATGCTCGGTTTTGCAAGGCAGGACACGCACCTTCACGCCGCTGCGATGGGCTTGCTGGAAGTGGAGTTCATGGACAATCCCGACGTGGAGAAATGGCTGCTCTCCGACGCAAACAAGGCACGTGCCGAGAAAGCCACCGCCGAGGCCATCGCAGCGGCAATCTGCGAATGGCTCAGCCTTCCGCCAGCCGAGCGCGACCACACGACCAAGGCACGCAAGGCACCGGGACGGTGAGGCTGCGCGTGGCGTCACTGCCTAAAGGCACCCGCACGTAATTGACACCGGCATCATTTTAAGTTGAGGTGAATCTGCTCACTGTTCCCTGCACGAGCGGATGCTCGGGATATTCTGTGTGTGACGAGGAGCCATTGATTCGCTCACCACTAATCCTCATTACCCGGCAAGATTACGTTACCGGTTTCATGGTAGAATGGACCTCCAGCATTCATGTTATTGAAATCCCAGCCCACCCCATTGCGAGTTGCTGGAAAGAGTGTGTTTTATTGCCTGGCAGCAGCGTTTCCGGGTTGCATGGCGCTCGCCCTCGCGGGCTGCGCGGGAGGGCACGTGGGGCTTGTGACGGGTCGCTGCACTATGACGCCCACGGCTTGCGTGCTGGAAACGCGCACCATCGGGCCGGGGATGCAGTGGGGGAGGTCGGGATACTGGCTTGGCACGGCATGGAGACGATGCATCCAGATTTATGCGCGGGAAGACTCACGAGTCACTGCGTGGAAGCCGTGGGAAGGCTGGCGCTGGTTTTACGTGCCGCTGCCGGAGGCACCCGCGCTCAAGCAGATATCGGAAGTCGTGGGACTCGATTTTCATGCGGATGCCGCGTCGACGGGAATCGATCTGGGGTTTTCCCAGCGAGCCTTTACGGCAATCCCCATCGAAGGAAAAGGGGGCGTATGGGAGGTCCGCTACAATCACCGAACTCCACAAAATACCCGGGCAATTGTTCCTAAAACCCAATGAAAACCAAACCCATCCACGGCTTGCTTGCGGCCACAACCTTGTGCCTTGCGGGATGCGCGAATGTGCCGCATGCCGTCCTTTACCAGGAAACGACCCTCGGCGTGAGTGCCGGGACGAACCCTGAATCCGGAAACCTCAAGGTGAGGGTCGGGTTCAAGCGCGATTTTGCCTCGATCACCCCGAAGGTGAGAACGACGCCGGGCGATGACACGACCATCGATGCCGGGTCGACGTTCGTCGCCAGCCGCTACAGCGTGAAGGGGCTGGATATCCCGGAGGTCGAGGAGGTGATGGTCACCGGTGAGGCAGCGGCCTCCCTCGGCAAGAGCCCCGAAGCGCTCAAGCCTTTCGGATTGAAATAAACGGATCGTTTCTCCAACCCATGAAGCCATTTATCCCATCGCTTTTCGGTGCTGCGGCACTGCTTTCCGGCTGCGCGCAAAGTGTGAGCATCGCCCACAAACAAGGCGTGAACTTTGAGACGGAAATCAAAGCCGATCTCTCGGCGCCCGTGAACATGAATTTCGGCTACCAGAGCCGCTCCCTCGTGGTCGTCCCGCCGAGGCAGTCGCGCCCCCTTCCCGCGCTTCTCAACCCCAAAAATATCCAGGACGGCGAACTGTTGTCGACTTACTCCGTGTTCAAAATCCAGCGCGATACCATGACCCAAACGGACGCGAGCGGAAAAACAACAAG
>JAYUWZ010000541.1:0-3707 GCA_043753265.1 Verrucomicrobiaceae bacterium | reverse complement strand
GTATCGACGAACTTCTGCTCGCCCGTGAAGAACGGATGGCAGGAGGCGCAAATGCCGACTTTAATGTTCTGCCTGGTGGAGCGAGTGGGGTAGTTCGCACCGCACGCGCAGTGAATGGTGGATTGATTGTAATCAGGATGGATTTCCGCTTTCATGGCCTATCGAAAAAGGGCGCGCAAAATAGACCTGCCTCGCGTATCTGCAAACAAAAATTCCATAAATATTCACCACTGGAGTTTCAGCACCGTTTTATTTACTCCTTGCAGCATGCGCTTTCGAGCCCTCCTTTTCATCCTTTTACTGCCCGTCGCCCTCCTGGCAGCAGACGACCCGGCCACGCGTCTCGAGGCATTGCCCAAGACAATCGCAGGTTGCGAATCCCGGGGAATCAAAAAAGCCCCGAAGGTGGAGGACGGAGCTTCGGTGACTTACCACCTGGATGGCCTCGTTCTCTCCGTTTTCGTCTACGACAGGGGCCAGAAAGAAATTTTGGCGGGGTTGAAGGACCCACGCTTAAAGGAGGAATTTGAGTCCGCCACGTGGGTGATCGATCAACTGGCCCAAAACGGGACCTACAAGGATCTGGAGTTCGTCGATAATGGGACTGCCCGCTACGGTGGCACACTCGATGTCCTTCGCGCCCGCTACAAGCTCACCCGTACCAAGGGGAGTGACGCCGGAGTTCGCTTTGTTTCAGACATCTATATGTGGGTGGCAGCCGGCCAGTTCGTAAAAGTCCGCGTGAGCGGTACTGCTGAGAAATCCGCCGCAAATACAAAAAGGGTGGAAGAATTCATCCCGGCTGTCGCCAATGCCCTGTCCACGCCGGGCAGACGCAAATGAGTGGAGGCTCCAGGTAACCGTGGCCAGCCAGACCAATCCCATCCTCGACGCGTGGAAAGCCACATTGGCCCGCAAAGCAGACGCTCCAGCCATCTTTGATTCCAATGGTGAGGTCGTGAGCACATTTCGAGACATCGAGCTTGCAGCGGCAAACGCCATCCCAACTGAAATCCAGGCCCTGGGTCAGGGCAGTGTAGTAGCCATTCAGCTCGGCAATGCACCATGCCTCCCCGGCATCCTGCTCGCGCTCTGGCGGGGCGGGTTCGTGCCTTTGCTGCTGGACCGCTCGCTCGACGGCCCCGCCCGGGAAAACGCGCTCGCAGCCTGTGGCGCATCTGCATGGCTGGGAATGGACGAAACGCACTCCACAGGGCACCCGCTGCAGTTCCGTACGCTCCCCGGCACACCCTTCGCCGACGACACGCAGTTTCTCAAGCTCACCAGCGGCACCACCGGCTGCGCGCGCGCCATCCGTTTCACAGCCGCGCAACTCCTCGCCGATTGCGAGTCCGTGTGCGACACCATGGGCATCCGGGAGGACGACCTCAACTACGGCGTCATCCCGTGGTCGCACAGCTACGGCTTCACCAATCTCGTCACCCCCCTGCTCTGCCGCGGCGTGCCTGTCGTGGCCACCGAGGATCGCATGCCCCGCGCCATCCTCGACGGACTCGCCCGCACCGGCGCCACAGTGCTCCCAGGCCTCCCGGTCTTTTTTCATAAACTCGCCGACCTCGCCTGCGGCCCCCTTCCCCGTCTGCGCCTATGCATCAGCGCCGGGGCCCCGCTGCAAGCCGCCACCGCATCCGCGTTCCGCACAAAATTCGGCATCAAGCTTCACAGCTTTTACGGCAGCAGCGAATGCGGGGGCATCGCCTACGATGCCTCCGAAGCTGAAGCCACCGAAGGCTGCGTCGGCCAGCCAATGCGCGGCGTCTCCATCGAATACGAGGATGCGGGCGACGCGTCGCGCATCCGCATCCGCAGCGCTGCCGTGGGCAGCGGCTACTTTCCCGACGCCGATCCTGATATCCTCGCAAATGGAACCTTCGCACCCGGCGATCTCGTAAAGCCCACCCCCGAAGGCCTCCTCCTCGTGGGCCGCGTCAGCGATTTCATCAATGTAGCCGGTCGCAAGCTCAACCCCGCCGCAGTGGAGGACGTGCTTCGCACCTGCCCGGGCGTGGAAGGTGCCGTCGTCTTCGGCATCCCCCACCCCACAAGGGGCGAGGAGCCCATCGCCTGCGTGACAGGCCCCGCTACCGTGGAAACCATGCAAACCCGCTGCGCCAGCGCACTCCCCGCCTGGCAGTGCCCCCGCGCCTACTGGCTCGTCGAAACCCTCCCCGTAAACGAACGCGGAAAACTCAGCCGCAAAGCCCTCGCCGTCTCCTACCAGGCCCGCACGAAGTAGTCAGGTCCACGCGATCTCACGACGAACACCCAAAATCACGGTGGCAAGCCACTACTTAACCACTATCACCTTGAGAACCATAACACGGGGCGTGATTTTCGGTGCAGAGAGGAACCGGGCCCTCCGATCGCGCAGCGATCATCCGATGTCACGTGCCGCGATGCAGCGGTTGCCCTCCCCCCTCTCGATGTCATCTTGATGGAGCTTTAAGCGACTGAAAGATCCCGTGGAATTCAAAAGCGTTGGGAGCCCGGTGAAGTTTCACACCTGGCCGCAATCCACAACGGCGTGAAGCACTTTCTATTAAAGCGCACATCGCAGTCCCCCTACCTCGGCAGCATCTCCGCCAGCTTCGCAGCAATCGCCGCAAACGACTTCGCCACCGCGCTCTCCGGCTCCGAAGCCGTGATGGGCTTTCCGCGATCGCCCGATTCCCGCGTGGGAATATCGATGGGCACCTGGCCGAGCAGCGGCACGCCGAGGCGCTGCGCCTCGCGCTCGCCACCGCCCTCGCCAAAGATGTCGTAGCGCACGCCATCGCTGGGGCAGAGGAAATAGCTCATGTTTTCGATGAGCCCAAGGATCGGCACGTTCACCTTTTGGAACATCGTGCCAGCCTTGCGCGCATCGATGAGCGCCACCTCCTGCGGCGTGGTCACAATCACCGCGCCCGCAAGGGAAACGGTCTGCACGATGGTCAACTGGATGTCCCCGGTGCCTGGGGGCAGATCTAGCACGAGGTAATCGGTCCCCTCCCAATTCACCTGACGCAAAAATTGCTGCGTGTACTTCGTCACCATCGGCCCGCGCAGAATTGCCGGGGAATCATCCTCCAGCAGGAACCCCATGCTCATCAGCTTCAGCCCATAGCGCTCGATGGGGATGATGCGATTATCCTCATCCGCAAACGGCCGCTCGTGCGTGCCAAACATAAGCCCCACGCTCGGCCCATAGAGGTCGCAATCGCAAAGCCCCACGCTGGCCCCCATTGCCTGCAGTGCGCATGCGAGGTTCGCGGCCACCGTGCTCTTGCCCACGCCCCCCTTGCCGCTGGCCACGGCGATGACGTGCTTCACCCCGGGAATCCCCGTCTGCGGCATGGTCTGCGCGCCCATCGGCTGCGCGGTCTGCTGTGGAGCATGGATGTCAATGCGCACCAGCGCACTCGTCACGCCGGGCATCGCGGAAATCGCGCCCTCGGCGCTTTCCTTGATCTGCGCCGGCACCTTCGGGTCGTTCGTGGAAATCGACATCTGCACCACCACATCGCCTCCCATGATGCGGACCTCTTTCACCAGGCCAAAGCTCACGATGTCGCGGCTGAAGCCTGGATATTTAACCGTTCGGAGTGTTTCGTGGATCGCGTCGTTGGTAAGCATGAAAATCGAATCCAACACAGAAGCGGGCCTTTGCCAGCCGTGCAAGTCCGCAACGCGACTGAGTCTCAAAA
>JAYUWZ010000540.1:0-3709 GCA_043753265.1 Verrucomicrobiaceae bacterium | reverse complement strand
CATGAATCGACAGGGATTAATTAGCCGACAACGATGTCGGTCACACGACCGGCACCCACGGTGCGGCCGCCTTCGCGGATGGCGAAACGCATCGTTTTCTCCATCGCGACGACGCTGATGAGCTCGACTTCGATGCTCACGTTGTCGCCAGGCATCACCATTTCCACACCGGCAGGCAGGGTGACCGAGCCGGTCACGTCCGTCGTGCGGAAGTAGAACTGAGGACGATAGTTGTTGAAGAAGGGCGTGTGACGGCCACCCTCGTCCTTGGAGAGGACGTAGATTTCGGCTTTGAACTTCTTGTGGGGCTTCACGGAACCGGGCTTCGCGATGACCTGGCCGCGCTCGACGTCGGTCTTTTTGATGCCGCGGAGCAGAACGCCCACGTTTTCACCTGCACGCGCCTCGTCGAGGAGCTTGCGGAACATTTCGATGTCGGTGACGGTGGTCTTCATCGTGTCGCGGAGACCGATGATTTCCACTTCGTCCATCTTCTTGAGGATGCCACGCTCAACACGGCCGGTGACAACGGTGCCACGACCTTCAATGTTGAACACGTCCTCGATGGGCATGAGGAAGGGCTGGTCGATGGGACGCTCGGGAAGCGGGATGAATTCATCCACGGCCTTCAGGAGGTTCGTGACGCACTCCGCGTCGGGGTGCTTGGCGTCGCCGCAGGCGAGGGCCTTGCTGGCGGAACCGCGCACGATGGGCGTGGTGTCGCCCGGGAATTCGTACTTGTTGAGGAGGTCGCGGATTTCCATCTCGACGAGTTCCAGAAGCTCTGGATCGTCAACGAGGTCGACCTTGTTCAGGAAAACGACGATGGCGGGAACGCCGACCTGACGAGCGAGCAGGATGTGCTCACGGGTCTGGGGCATGGGGCCGTCGGCGGCGCTGACGCAGAGGATTGCGCCGTCCATCTGGGCTGCGCCGGTGATCATGTTCTTCACGTAGTCGGCATGCCCGGGGCAGTCGACGTGTGCGTAGTGACGCTCCTCGGAGCTGTACTCGACGTGGGAGACGGCGATGGTGACGGTCTTGGACTCGTCACGGACGGTGCCGCCCTTGGTGATGTCTGCGTAGCTGATGGGCTGCGCGAGACCTTTAAGGGACTGCACATGCACAATGGCAGCGGTGGTCGTGGACTTGCCGTGATCGACGTGGCCGATCGTGCCGACGTTCACGTGCGGTTTTTCGCGTTTGAATGCTTCCTTTGCCATGGTGGGTCAGGTGGTAGTTTGTTTGTTTGTGTTTGGTTAAAATGTCTGCTCTTCGGGCAATGCCTTAACTCCATACGGAACAGGGAAACCCTGCCGGCTGGAGCCTGGGATCGGGATTGAACCGACGACCTCGTCCTTACCAAGGACGTGCTCTACCAACTGAGCTACCCAGGCTTTTTGCCAAAGAACATGCAGTGCCTTGCGACACCGCCCGCTAACTGTCACTAGAACATAAACCCCCGCCCAAACAGGCCAGCCCTTGATTTTCGGCAGCCACTCCAGGCGAGGATTCGACGCTCTATTTAAAGAAAGCGGGCGAGCACCCTAGCAACCGGGGTAGGAGTGTCAAAATGAATTTCGGGGTTTTTCGAATTAAAATCAAACCGCCGGGACATGGTGCCGTGGGGCTGCAACCGAATGAACCGCCAAGACGCCAGGAAATTGCACATGGAATGCACTACACGAAGGATGGCGCCTGGAATTTCCGACCGCGAAGGGCGCGAAGAGCGCGAAGCATACAAGGAAAGAGAAGTTGGAGGCACTCGCGCCGGTGGGCTGCGGTAACCACTCGTGCTCGGGAAAGCAGGAAAGGAATCATGGCGGATTCGACGAGTCTGACGAGTCTTCACCATGGGAACCACAGAGGGCACAGAGGGCACAGAGACAATGCAGGGAGCCGCAAGAAACGCAAAAGGTTGAAAAAAGGGGGCGAAGGCTGCGAGGTTTCAGCGGGTAAGCGGCCACTTGCTCACACTACTTCCGTTCACGCCTTGTGGGGGGCGTGGGGGACAAGCTTTGTGCGCCAGGCGCAGATGCCGAGAATGAGCACCAGTGGGGCGAGTGCGAGCAGTATGGGGGCGTAGGTGTGGTAGGTGGCGTGGCACTTTGCGAAGAGAACCGGGCCTACTGCGGAGGCCACGACGGTGAGCATCTGTGCCGCGCCCTGGATTCGGCCCAGATGGGTGCGGCCAAACGCGTGGCTCCAGACGGCGAAGAACAGGACGGTGATCATTCCGCCGGAAAACCCGAATACCGCGGAGAATGCCCAGAGCTGGGGCTGGGTGCGGAGGAGAGGCAGGGTGGCGAGGCCGATTGCATAGAGGGCCATGGCGACCGCAAGGAGGCGAGCCATGGAGCATGTGCGACTGAGCCACCCGCAAACGAACTGGCCAATCAAGGCGATGAGGGTGGTGACGGCGAGGAAGGTGTGGTACGTTTTTGCATCAAACCCGCGCTCTTTGAGCACTGCTTCGTTGAAAAGCCCGAGGCCGGAGGAGACGAGGCCGAACAAGGAGATGGCGGCGCTGAAGACCCAGAAGACCGGAGACTTTATCGCTTGGGACAGCGAACTGCCTCCCACCTCGCCGATGGAAGTGTCCGCATCCGGGGCGCGGGTTGCGTTTTTCAAAAAGCGTCCGGCCACCGGGGCGACGCCGAGGAGCAACACGACGGCGACTCCGCCCCACGCCATGCGCCAGCCGGCTTTGAGGACGGCCTGGCCGACAATCACGAACGCAATCGCGAAGAAGACGCTGAGCAACACGGAGTAGAGGCCCATGGCCATGCCGACACGCTGGCCCGCGCTTTTTCCCACGGCGGTGATGCTCGCGATCGACAAGGCCCCCTGGCCCAGCGCCCGCGTGAGCAGGACGAGGATGAAGACGAGCGTGACGTTGCCAGATTGCACGCTCATGGCCCCCACGACGGCACCGAGCAGGAGCAGGATGGTGGTGGTGGTGCCGCGCAGCCCGAAGCGATCAAGCAGCCATCCCGCGGGCAGGCAAAACACCGCGCCGAGCAGCGTGGCCCAGAGATTGATATTCGCGTAGGCCATGCGGTCGAGACGGAGGTCGACGAGCAAGGGCTCGGTGATGAGCCCCAGACCCTGGGTGCGCCCGGGCAGTGTCGCGACCATGAGCAGGGCGGCCAGCGCTACCTGGCCCCAGGCGATGCGGGTGGCATGATCCGGGGGCTTCGGGAGAGCGGGGTCTGGCGTGGAGTCAGCCGGCATGGCTCAGCGCGAGGATGGAATCATGGCTGGGATGCTCCGCTGGCGAGAGGAGGCGACCAAGCTTTGAATTTTGCGAGTGAATCGCGCCACTGCCGTGCTTCATCGTATATATTCCCTGGCCCAGAATGCCCAAGCCTCGAAGCCTTGGTAGAGGAAAAACGCGGCGGTGCAGGCGACCACCATGCATACGATTGCCTTCGCGAAGCCCGCGATGGTGTGTTCCTTGAGCACGGCAAGGCCGAGCCCTCCGTACAAAACGACTTGTATGATGAGGAGCAGAATCATCCTTTCCGGGAACACGACTAAATAAGTCCCACGCTCATGGCGGAACGCCATCAAACCAAGTGTAATCGCCACCACCTGGAGGAGGATCACCAACGAGGCGAGATAATGGCGTGAAATGAAGTGTGCGCGTGTCATGCGTGCCCGGTGTTGCGTGGCGTACACGGAGACTGCCCTGGGCCAGTCTCGGAAA
>JAYUWZ010000539.1:0-3711 GCA_043753265.1 Verrucomicrobiaceae bacterium | reverse complement strand
ACGGTGATGAGGTCGGCGAGCACCTTGAGCACGCGCTCCAGGCCATACTTGCTGTTGCCGTGGGCGCGGGCGTGGTGGCGCACGACCACCTCGGCGATTTTCGCGCCGTGCCATTTTGCGTAGATGGGGAGGAAGCGGTGCATTTCCCCGTAGAGGCGCACGCCTTCCAGCACCTCGCGGCGGTAGGCTTTGAGCGAGCAGCCGAAATCGTGGAGGCGGACGCCGCTGACCCAGGAAATGAGCCGGTTGGCCATGATGCTGGGGAGGTTTCGCTTCAGCGCGTTGTCCTGGCGGTCCTTGCGCCAGCCGCTCACCACATCGAAGCCCTCCTTGAGCTTGGCGAGCAGCACGGGGATGTCCTCCGGGTCGTTTTGGAGGTCCCCATCCATGGGGATGATGACTTCGCCGCTTGAGAAATCGAACCCTGCCATCATCGCCGCCGTCTGGCCGAAGTTGCGGCGGAAATGCACCACCTTTACCCGGGGATCCTTGGCTGAGATCTGGTCGAGCATGTCGTCCGAGCCGTCGTTGCTGCCATCGTTTACGAGCACGAGTTCCCAGGGTTCGGGCTGCTTTTCCATCGCGGTGCGCACCTTTTCATACAGGAAGCCGATGCTGCCGGCTTCGTTGTAGACAGGGATGGTGATGGATAGCATTGGGCAGACCGTAGGGAATATTGCCGCCAGGGCGCAAGGAGGGAACCGTGGGAGTTGCTAAACAGGCCAGCGAGAAACGAAAGCGGATGGGTGGTTTCTCGCATTCGGCGGCCGTCCCATAATCTCCACACACCACGGCGTTGACAGATGGAGATGACCTGATAGGTTGTGCGACTTACGCCGGGGTTGATATGCTACTCAATAGACCAGTCCTCGTACTCAACCGGCTGTGGCAAGCGATTCACGTTTGCACAGCCCGGAGGGCTTTTTCGCTCTTGTGCCAGGGTCAGGCGCAGGTGGTGCATACGGATGATGGGTCCTTTTCCACCCATGATTTCGAGAGCTGGAGGGACATCAGCGAGCGCGAGCCGGATCCGCACATGGTGCAGACCACGCGCTGGCGTATCCGCGTTCCCAGGGTGATTGTGCTCATGCTTTTCGACCGCATGCCGCGCAAGGAGGTGAAGTTTACAAGGCACAACATTTTCGAGCGGGACAAGAATACCTGCCAGTACTGCGGCAAGCAGTTTGACCGCAAGGATCTGAATCTCGACCACGTCTTCCCTCGGGATCGAGGTGGCGCGATGAGTTGGGAAAACATCGTGTGCTCATGCATCCGGTGCAACACGAAGAAGGGGAATCGCACGCCGGACGAGGCGCGAATGAAGCTCATCCGCAAGCCAGAGCGGCCGCGGTGGCGGCCCTTCGCGCACCTTACGTTTGGGACGGAGCATCACGATAGCTGGAAGCATTTCGTGGACTTTGCGTACTGGAACGTGGAACTCGGGGAGTAGGCGCAAACAACGTCCAACGCCCAACATAGAACGTCCAACGCTCAATGCAGGCGCAGACCGGCGGGTTGAGCGGGTTATGGCTCTTTTGGGCAGGCACCACGAGAGGGAATTTCCGGCAGAAATACGTGATAGCTGTGTGGCTTGAATACGGAAATTTGCGTGCTTTTGATACATTCAATGCAGGATTAACCAGATTTCCGTTGTCCTTTCCTGTTGTGCCCGTATTTTCCGCCCCCCTATGACGGAAGACATCAAAAAGGCAGTCGAGGCCGGAAGGCTCACCGCGAAGGCGGGAGAAGCCCTGGCAAAACTCGCGCCCGGTACCTACGTGCAGCACAAGAGCTGGGGGTACGGCGTCATCGTTGCGCACGACTTTTTGCTCGCCCAAACCACCATCGATTTTCGGTCGAAAAAAGGGCATACGATGCAGAACCAGTATGCGGCGGAATCCCTGACCCCGCTTGCGCCAAACCACATCGGAGCGCAGAAGTTTTCCGACATGGACAAGCTGAAAACCATGGCCCAGAAGGACGCGCCAGCGCTCGTGCGCATCGTTCTTTCCAGCCTCGGCGGTCATGCCTCGCAGGAGCAAATCACGCAGCAACTCGTGCCGGATCTTTTCACGGAAGCCGTGTTCAAAAAGTGGTGGGATAGCGCGAAGAAAGCGCTGAAGGCCGACCCTCTCGTGGGCGTTCCGCAGAAAAAGACGGAGCACTACATCCTGCGCACAGAGGCCCTTTCACAGACGGACGAATTGATGACCGCGTTCAATGCGGCGCGCACGTTGAAGGATCAATTGATCGCGCTGGATAACCTGACCAAGGCGCTGGCTTCCTTCGTGGATCCTCTCGCCCTGCAGCCGGTGGTGAATGCGATTGAGGACGCGGCGCGGAAGAATTTGAGACTGCGCACGGCGGAAGCCCTGCAGTTGCTCGTGGTGCGCGACGAAATCGCGGCGCGCTTTCCCGGAATCGCCAAGAGCTCCGAGCCGCCCACCGTGGCCTCCGTTTTGCGCGATGAGGAAAAGCAGCTCAGCACGCTGCTGGGTGAACTCCCGGTGTCGAAGCTGAAGAAGGCCATCCTCTCGATGCCCGAGGCTTACAGCGACCATTGGGCGGCGAAGACCATCATGATTTTCATGCGCGGCAACAGCAAGTGCGCGCCCGAGGCAGCACGCCTGCTCATCGAGAAAGGCCGCATGGACGAATTCGGTCTCGCGCTCGACAAGGCGATTCGCGACCAGTCCATTTCCGCGGAGGGCCTGCACTGGCTCTGCGAAGAGCGCCACGGCCCGTACGCGGAAATCGCGCAGCATCCCCGCACCCTGAGCGCGATGCTCGGCGCGATGGAGCGCGACCAGTTCAAAGAGAAGCGCGACCGCAAGCTGCACGACCTGCTCATGAACGACCAGGAACTGCTGCTGGACCTCATGGCCACGGCGGACGGCGACGAACTCAAGGAAGTGATGCGCAAGGTGCTCATCACCCCCGTTTTCGAGGAGCTCAACAAGCGCTCGCTTCTCGGCCGCATCGTGCGTGCCTACCCGGAGCTCGAGGGTCTTGTGACCGGCGCGGAGAAAGAGGCGAAGAGCGAATTGATCGTCTCCTGGGAGAGCATGGAGAAGAAGAAGGCGGACTACGACGATCTCGTAAACAAGAAGATTCCGCAGAACCGGCAGGACATCCAAATCGCCCGTAGCTACGGCGACTTGCGCGAAAACTTTGAATACAAGAGTGCCAAGGAACAGCAGCGCGTGCTGACCCGCCAGAAGACCGAGTGCGAGCGTGACCTTGCGAGTGCACGTGGCACGGATTTCGCCGAGACGAAGGACACTCACGTGGGAATCGGCACCACGGTGCTCCTCCGCCGCTTGAGCGACAATGGCGAGGACACCTACACCATTCTCGGCGCGTGGGACACGGATCCCTCGAAGCACATCATCAGCTACCTCTCACAGATGGCGCAGGCGCTCATCGGCAAAGTCGTGGGCGACCGCGTGACCGTGCCCACCGAGACCTCGACGCAAGAAGTCGAGATTGTGAAAATTACGATCTGGAAGAAGTAGTTTCCTTAAGCAGGGAGCGGGAGTAGTGGGTCGCGTCTTTAGTCGCGACTGGGTGATGCTGTGAGAGATCACCTTGCGTCGTGGCGTATCATCTTCTCTCCCTCTCGCTGTCATTCTTGTATGTGGTTCTCCGAAGCGAACTATGATGTTTGTGACGGAGCCCGCGATTGGTGAGCGGAGCGTTGCAACGCCCCGC
>JAYUWZ010000538.1:0-7847 GCA_043753265.1 Verrucomicrobiaceae bacterium | reverse complement strand
GATGGCAAATTCATCAAGCGCCACCCGCCCCGCCATATGCCGCTCGATGAATTGCTCGGCAGGCACGACTACGGATTCCACCAGCCCGGCATGTTCTGGCGCAAATCCCATCTGCGCGAAGTGGGCCCGCTCGACGAAACACTTCACAACAGTTTTGATTGCGAACTCTGGGCACGCAGCGTTTCCGCAAGCCATGTCCTCGAATGCCTCGACGCCCCCGCCGCTTGCTTCCGCAGGCACCGCATGAGCAAGACCGGCGGCAACGCCACCCGCATGCTCGATGAGGATCGCCAGGTCTGGTCGCGCCACGCGTCCAAGCTCACCCCCGTAGCCCGCAAGCGCGCCGAGCAATGGCTCCGCGGCTACGAGGCAGATCGCCTGCCCATGTCCGTCTACCAACTGCTCGCCGCTGGAAAGCGCGGCAAGGCTTTGCTACAGCTCATCCGCCACGCGCACCTGCTCCCATACATCCGCCCAGCGAGCCTTTATTTCGGCGCACTCATCCGGGTCGTCACCTTCGGAAAACCAGCCCCCTGGTTCGTGCAAAAAACACAATGAGAGCCTGCATCATCTGCAACGAATATCCACCCGCCCCGCATGGCGGCATCGGCTCCATGTCGCGCGATCTCGCCGAGGGCCTCGCCGCTGCCGGGCACGACATCACGGTGCTCGGCGTGGCCATCCGCCTGACCAATAAAAGCCTCGTGGATGAAATGCAAAACGGCGTGCGCGTCGTCCGCGTGCCCCGCGCTCCGCTCTGGTTCCCCTCGCCACTGCGCGATCCCTGGCACCACTGGCGCTTGCGCAAAGCGTTGAGCCGCCTTCACCGCGCCAAGCCCTTCCAACTGATCGAAGTGCCGGATTACCAAGGCTGGCTTACCCATGGCCCTCCACGCAAAACCCCGATGCTTGTGCGCATCAACGGCGCCAATTTCTTTTTCGACACCGAGCTCAAACGCAAGGGCAACCCCTTCGAGCATCGCAACGAATACGCAACCCTCCGCCGCGCCACCCATCTCGCGGCCTCCTCCCAATACGCCGCCCGCCGCCACTTGGAGCTCGCCCGCATGTCCAAGCGCACCTGCGAAGTCATCCCCAATTGCGTCGACGCCGCATTCTTCTCACCCGACGAATCCGTTCGCCCAGAGCCGGAACTCATTCTCTACGTCAATTCGCTGAATCCCAAAAAGGGCATCGAGCAATTGATCGACGCTGCAAACGAACTCCTCCCCCGCCGTCCCGCAGCGCGCCTCGTGGTCGTCGGCGGCGACAACATGCGCTCCATGAAAGGCCTCTACCTCGAGCAACTCCGCGAGCGCGTCGCCCCCGCCATCCGCGAGCGCGTGGAATTCATCGGCCGCCTGCCGCGCGAGCAAGTCCGCGACTGGATGCGCCGCGCCGCAGTCTGCGTCTTCCCCTCGCACATGGAGACCTTCGGCATCGCCCCCGCCGAGGCCATGGCCGTCGCGCGCCCCACCATCTACTCCCGCCTCGGCCCCGGCCCGGAACTCATCGAGGACGGCGTCAACGGCCTCCTCTGCGATCCCCACGACCCGCGCAACATCGCCGACCTCATCGAGAAAATCCTCACCGACCCAGCACTCGGCGCGCGCCTCGGAACAGCCGGCCGCCAAAAAATCCTGAACTTCTGCGACACCCGCCACTGGCTGGAAACAAACGCCCAATTCTACGCCCGCTGCATTGCCGGTCCACAGTAGAGCAGTGGAGCGTACGACATGGCCGTATCGCGGTTTAGTTTATTAATTCACTCGCCGTTTTACAGCTTCGAAACCAAAACGCGCGCGGTCATGCGATGCTTTCCGCCCGCTGGAACCGATACGGAATTCTCGAATGCATTCACCGTTTCGATGCACACCATGCCCGGCCATTCGTTGTCTCCAAAGTCCGATAGCGCCGCCGCCTTGTCGATCCACGGATTCCATACCGTCGTGGAATCCGACCCTTCCTTTTCCACCACCAGTCGCCGCGACATGACGGGATCGTGCAGGACGCAGGTGTGCTGCGTATTCACGTAGACGCGGTCGACTTCGCCGGTGAAGCGAATCGGGTCGCCCTGCTCGGTGAGCTTCGTGCGATCCGGGAAATCCCGGTAATAAGTGCCCTCCAGGCCGGTGATGGTGACCTGCCGCGCATCGCCCACCACAAAGTACGTGTGAAGCGCCTCGGATATCGTGAAGGCCTCACCCGAGGTGTTCTCCACGTCGAAGTCCATCATGAGCGTGGGACCGATGGTGTAGCTGAGCCGGGCCGTGAAATCGTAGGGCCAGTGGGCACGGGTGGACTCATCCGACGTGGTCACAAATCTCGCGCGCACCGATCCGTCTTCCAGCATTGAGACCGCCTCGCAGGCCCAGAGCTTATTGCGCACAAACCCATGAGCCGCCTGCCCATCGCGCGGACCAAACCAAGGGAAACACACGGGCACTCCACCACGGATGGCCTTGCCCTCCTGGTAAAGGCTCTGCGCGCTCGTAAAGATAACCTGCTCGGAACCCACGGGACGCCACTGTGTGAGCTGCGCGCCATGGAGAAAAATGCGCGCCTCCGCCGTGGGTGCAGTGACGGAGAGGACCGCAAGCCCGCCCGGCCCTTCCTCAAAAACGGCGATGCCAGGAATTTCAAAGGCGCGGAGTTCGGGATTCATACCGCCACCTAGCCATGTGGGAAGGGTTCAAGCGAGAGAGAACTCAGAAAGCCTGGCAAAGTAGGCGAGGTTTTTGAACCTCGTGGGCCGGGAGCGGAAGAACTGGAGCATACACCCTCCCCTCAATCCGTCCCGCGCGGGGTTGAAAACGGTGAAAACCCCGCCTACTTTTTGACGCCGCGCGCTATTTTCATCACGGGATGCGGAAGATGAGGCGCAGCGCATCCAGCCGCAGGCGGGCTGTGCCGATGGCGGCCGCCAGGTCCGTCTGATGCTGCTTCACCGCAGCAATCTCCGCGGGCGTGACGTGATCGTTGAGTTCCTGGAGATCCTCCAGTCGCTCGATCTCGTCCTTGAGTTGTCCGGTCATCGCATCGGTGGCCGTCTGCACGAGCTTTGGCAGGGCCTCAGCTGCGAGGGCCTGCGCCTTTGCGAGCATCGCAGGCAGCAGCTTTTTCTTCACTGCACCACGGTCGAGCAGGCGGATGATGTCTCCTTTCTCCAGCTTCGCCGAAGTGACTGCGGTGCTGGTGGAATGTTCGGCGAGGGCGTGATCGACGACGATGCGGATCGGCGTTGCGGGCAGGAAGCGGTCCACGTGCAGAGCAGCGGGCGCAACGCATTCTGCGACGAATAGAATCTCGAGGAGGATGGCCTCCGGTCCAGGCGTTTTCCATACGCCGAATGCGGAATTGCCGGACTCCGAGCCGAGCAGCAGGTCCCACGAGCCGCGTACAAGCGGGTGGTCGGTGCTCATGAATCCCAGGTCCTCGCGGCTCAGCGCCTTCGCACGATCGAAGGTGACGGAAATTCCCTCCTCCTTCAGCGTGGGAAAGGCATCTGTGCGCAGATGGCCGGGGCGCAGGTAATATGCGCGCGGCGAAAGCTCCTCCACATGCACGCCAAAGTGGTCGAACAGGCGCACCATAAACTCCTCGAACTTGGAGTCGGCATCGAGCCCACGCACCTGCGCGATTAGCTCGGCAGCCTTCGCGGGTTTGCAGGAGTTGAGTTCGAGCAGACGGTCGTGGCCCTGCTCCAGTTTCTTCGCCACCTTGCCACGCAGATCAAGGGACTTGGTGATAAACTTCTCCAGTTTCGCCGGCGTGGATTTCTCCTTCAACGCGACGAAATCCTTCTTGAGCGTTTGCACGATTTCCGAGGCACCATGCAAGTTTTTCTGAAACGCGTTGAGCCCCTCGTGATACCAGCGTGCAAGCACCTCGGAATCCGTGCCAGGGATGTAGGGCACGTGGATTTGGATGGTCGCAGTCTGGCCGATGCGATCGAGCCGTCCGATGCGCTGCTCGAGCAGCTCGGGGTTTTCCGGCAGATCGAACAATACTAGATGATGGGCGAACTGGAAGTTGCGCCCCTCGCTGCCGATCTCGGAGCAGATGAGAATGCGCGCACCGTCCTCCTCCGCGAAGAACGCGGCATTGCGGTCGCGCTGAAGCAGCGTGAGGCCCTCGTGGAAAAGGCCGGTGGCCACGGCGATCTCGCGTTGGAGACGTGCGGCGATGTCCTCCACAAGTTCGCGCGTGCGGCAGATCAGCAGCACCTTTGCGGTGCCGAGCTTTTTCAGCAGCGCCGCGAGCCACTTCACCTTTGCGTCGATGGCATCCGCGTCCGCCTTTACAGTTAGAGGGGCAAGCAGGGCCTTGCGCTCGGGGAAACCTGAAAGCGCCGCACGGGTGTTGCGGAACATCACGCGGCCTGTGCCAAATTCGTCGAGCAACTCTGAGACCAACCGCGTGCGCGCCGCTTCGTCGCCCTCCGCGAGTTCGTCGCAATGGCGGCGGATGCGCGGGGACTTCTGACCAAAGAGCGCGCGGTCGGCCTTGCTCAGCGGCTTGCCGCCAATGAGACGGTCGATTGCTTTTGCGACGTCCTCGTAGTGCTCGGACTCCGCCAGAAATTTCGCGAGATCAGCGTAGCGATCGGGGTCCAGCAAGCGCAGGCGCGCGAAGTGTCCCTCCGGCCCGAGCTGCT
Organism: Verrucomicrobiaceae bacterium; assembly: GCA_043753265.1. GTDB lineage: Bacteria > Verrucomicrobiota > Verrucomicrobiia > Chthoniobacterales > Chthoniobacteraceae > SXWH01. The sequence continues at coordinate 3,190 of JAYUWZ010000538.1, read as the reverse complement.
GTGGCGTGGCCGTGAGCAGCAGGAGGCCGGGCGTTTTGAGTGCAAGATTTTCCACGAGCGTGTACTGCACGCTCGCCTCCTCGGGGTTCCACTCCAGATGGTGCGCCTCATCGACCACGAGCAAGTCCCACCCAGCCTCCAGCGCCTGTGCCGCACGCTCGGAGTTTTCGCTGAGAAAGGACACGCTGCACAGCACGAGTTGGCTATCGAGGAAGGGATTTTCCGAAGGATCGTTTTGCTGGATGGATTCACAGCGCTCCTCGTCGAACAGGCTGAAAAGCATGTTGAACCGGCGGAGCAACTCCACGAACCATTGGTGGATGAGCGGTTCGGGCACCAGGATGAGAATGCGCTCCGCGCGGCCCGTGAGGTGCAGCCGGTGCAGGATGAGCCCCGCCTCGATCGTTTTGCCCAGGCCTACTTCATCCGCGAGCAGCACGCGCGGCACAAGACGTGCAGCGACCTCGCCCGCGATATACATCTGGTGCGGAATGAGGTCCACGCGCCCGCCCACAAAGCCGCGCGCGGCGGACTGGCGGTTCTGGCTGCGGCGCTGCAGTGCCTCGGCGCGCAAGTCGAACCATGCGAGTTCATCCACCTGTCCAGCAAAGAGACGATCCTCCGGCTTGCTGAAGCTGATGGTATCCGAGAGTTCCGCCTCGGGCACCTCCCGCTTGTCGGTGATGTACACGAGCAACCCCGCGCGATCCTCTACCTTCGTCGCCACGAGTTCCACGCCCTCGTGAGTCTTGATTTTGTCGCCCTCCTGAAATCGCACACGCCGCAGCGGAGCGGACTCGGTGGCATACTGCCGCCGCTCCTTGGCCGCGGGGAAGAATACCTCCACGCGCCCATACTCCGACTTCAGAATGATCCCGAGGCCGAGTTCGGCCTCACTGTCGCTAACCCATCGTTGTCCCGGTTTTGGTAGTTCCATCGTCCTTGAAAAAAGGGCGCGAGACTACGCTCGGAATCGAAATGTGCAAATGGAGAATCGATGGAGAATCAGACACAATTCGGCGCGGGTTGCAGGTTCCTCTGTTCCACCGGATTGGAGATGCGCCGTCCATGCGGAAGCAGGCGGAGGAATCGTGTCATCCCCCGCTCCACTTGCTCAAACAGTTCCTCTCGCGTGCCACCGAGCGTGCGCAGGCAGCGCCCATGGCCTAGCCATAGGAACCACACACATGCGCGTCCCAGCGCCCGAAAGCGCAGGCTCCAGAACTTTCCCACCCCGCCCGGATACCGCGATGCCAGCCGGTCGCGGTGGAAGTCGATATGCCGCGCCTCGTCACGCAGAATGAGCCGGCACATCTCCGCAATCGGCGCGTCGCCCACATGCCGTCGGATGACCCGGTAATATCCCGTGCTAACGATTTCCACGAGCAAAAGAACGAGCATCTCGAACTGCACACCCATCCACCGGCGCACGCGGCAAAACATTCGGAAGGCAAACGTCTCGCTCACGAATTCGCCGCCCACCCGCCGCACCGCGCCAGCGAGCAGGCGGGAATGCTCTCGCTCCTCGGCAAACCACATGTCCACCACGCGTTTGGCATCCGCAGAGGCTCCGCGATACGACTCCGCATCCCTCGCGATGAGGGCACATGGTCCGCCGCCATCGCCAAGCTGATACTCCGCGAGCGAATGCGCGAGCAGACGGCGCTTTTCCTCCGGCATGGAAAAAGGCGCATCCCATTCGGGTTCCACTCGGTGTAATCGATTCGCCTCAAAGTGGGCAATCCAGCGAGCGTAGTTCATGGCAGCACCTCCGCGATGGCGTCTTGTTCAGCAGCGATGGTTTCCAGTCTCGCCACCACTGCAGCGACCGTTTCTTTCAGCGTGCTCGTCCCAGCAGTCACCCCCACGTGCTCCGCGCCCTCGAACCACTCCGGACGCAATTCCCCAGGCCGTGCGATACGAAAGGCCCTCACTCCCGCAGCCTCCGCCGCGGCGGCGAGGGCTAGCGTGTTGTTGCTGTTGGGGCCGCCCACCACCACGAGCGTGTCGCACTCCGCGAGCAGCTTCTTCAGCGCGGTCTGGCGATCCTTGGTCGGCTGGCAGACGGTGTCGCGAAAGAGTACCTCAGCCTCCGGGAATCGCTCGCGCAACGCCGCCTCGATCACTCTGACTCGCTCGATGGGTTGTGTGGTTTGCGAGATGACGCCGATGCGCGGTGCTCCCGCGAGTGCCGAGAAGTCGTCCTCCGACTCAATGATAACCGTGCCGGGAAAATCGCCCACGAGCCCGTTCACTTCCACATGCCCTGCCTTGCCGATCACCGCGGGCTGATAGCCCATGGCCACGAGCGTGGCGAGTTGCCCATGCGCATGCCGTACGAGCGGGCAAGTGCCATCGGCCACCCCAAAGCCCGCGTGCCGCCAAGCGTCGCGCGCCAAGTCGCTCGCGCCGTGTGCCGTGATCATCACCTGCGGCGTGGGCGCTTTTCCCACTGCCTCCAGCGGGGCTTGCAGGACGCCTGCGGAAGCGAGGCGCTCATGCACGACCGGATTGTGGACAAGTTCCCCCAAAATGGTGAACGGCCCGCTGGCAGCGAGCTTTTCGGCCTGCGCGATGGCGTCCCTCACGCCAAAGCAAAGGCCGTAGTGTGTTGCGATGTGTATTTTCATAGTTGGATTTGGATTTTTACTTTGCCTCACAAAGTGTTCGGGCAAAAAGAATTGGCTTCTGGGGCGCTATCCTGTGCGGGCGTTGACTTGCTCCAGGTCGCTGCGGCGTAAACCAAATGGTAAATGCCAAACGTTATCGTCATGAGGCCGTTTGCGAGTGTCGGCAGATGTGACTCCCCGTTTCCCCAAACTTCCCGCCACGCGAGATGATACATGACCACAAGGGAGGCCAGCCCGGAGTGGACGAACGCCCAGCCCAGTATGCGAATCGCAAGTGGCGCTGCGTGAGTTGCGGCCAGCAAGCCAAGTCCGTAAGACATCATCCAAAAAGCGGGTAGAAACGACAAAATACCGCGCCACATAATATACGTGAACGCAGCTCCCCAATACGCCGCTGCCAGCACTTTCCAGGAGGCCGTCCGCATCCCTGATGAAGCGAGAAACTGGCCTCGCCGCCACGCGTCGCGCCAAATGCACCACATTCCCACCAAAGCGGTAACTGCAAATATGGAGCCCCAACCCCACCTGAATAAAAGCCAGAAGCTTGTCGCTTCCATGCC
>JAYUWZ010000537.1:0-3717 GCA_043753265.1 Verrucomicrobiaceae bacterium | reverse complement strand
CGCTTCTCGCAGGCAGGCTCCGAGGTTTCGGCGCTCCTCGGCCGCACGCCGTCCGCAGTGGGTTACCAGCCCACGCTCGCGGCGGAAATGGGCCAGCTCCAGGAGCGTATCACCACGACCAAGAGCGGTTCCGTCACCTCCGTGCAGGCCGTTTACGTGCCCGCCGACGACTTGACCGACCCTGCACCTGCAAACACCTTTGCGCACTTGGACTCGACGATCGTGCTCGAGCGCTCCATCGCCGAGTTGGGCATCTACCCCGCGGTGGATCCCCTTTCTTCGACGTCGAAGGCCCTCGCCCCGGAGATCGTGGGCGAAGAGCACTACGCAGTCGCCCGCGGCGTGCAGAAAGTGCTCCAGCGCTACAAGGACTTGCAGGACATCATCGCGATTCTGGGCATGGACGAGCTTTCGCCCGAGGACAAGCTGCTGGTGTTCCGCGCCCGCAAAATCCAGCGCTTTCTTTCGCAGCCCTTCGCAGTGGCCGAAGTGTTCACCGGCACCCCCGGTCAATACGTCCCGATCAAGGATACGGTCCGCGCGTTCCGCGAGATTCTCGATGGCAAGCATGACGACGTGCCTGAAGCCAACTTCTACATGAAGGGTGGCATCGACATGGTGCGTGCCTAATCACGCAGGAATCAGGGGCCGGGGGTCAGGAGTCAGCAATGATTTCACGCCTGGCGGAACTGATTCCTGAAACCTGAAACCTGACTCTCTCTTAAAATGGCCGCCACACTCCGACTCGAAATTGTGACTCCCGAGGCACGCGCCTACAGCGCCGATGTCGAGATGGTCGTTCTGCCCGCCGTCGAGGGCGAGATGGGCATCTATCCGCAGCACATCCCGCTCATCACACAAATCAAACCCGGCGAACTCATAGTCACCCAGGGCGGACGCCAGACGGCGCTCGCAGTGGGCGATGGCTTTGTAGAGGTCACCGGGGACAAGGTGAGTGTGATTGTGGACATGGCATTGCAGGAAGCGGACATTGATGAATCCGCCGCCGAGGCCGCCATCAAGCGTGCCGAGGCCCGCCTGAATGAAGAGCACATCGGCAGCGAAGAAGCCGCCATGGTGCAGGCCTCGATTGCGAAGTCGCTCGCCCAGCTCCACGTCAAGCGCCGCCGTCGCGCCTAGGCCGGTCACGGTTTCAAAAACAATTCTGCGACGCCCGCTCGAAAGAGCGGGCGTTTGCATTTTTTGGGGTAGCGAAAGTTGAAAGGGGTGACGAAAACGCGGAGCACGCCTTTGAGTGTGTGTGGCATTCGAGCGGAGGGAGAAAGCCTGCGAAGACTACGCCGCTGCCGTATTAATTCGCTCGTGACCATCCGCCCGAAGGGCGAGCGCAGCGAGGCAAAGTATAACGGCGACACCGTCTTTGGAGGGAACTGCGGGTGTGGATGCGTACACAAGTCGAAATGATAGTCCCTTCGGTCCGAACGGCTGCCGTCACGATGAAGCGCTATTCGCAAAGCGAAGGCGGTGTCGCCGTTACACTTTGCTACTCGCTCCGCTCCTCCCCTTCGGGCAGATGGTAACGAGCGAGGAAATACGCCAGCGGCGTATGCTTCGCAGGCTTTTTGCCTTCGGCCATCTCCGCTTCGCTACGGTTCACTCTGTTCGAATGCCACCGCACTCCAAGGCTTCGCTCGCAACGTCGGTAATTTCCTGGACCCCTCGGACCCCTCTCTATTCCGATTTGATCAGCGCTCATCGTTTTCAGATCCGAAAATTCATCGACTCAAAAACACACACCGTTGCGCGGGGTCATTTCCCGCATAAAGGAATGAAGGCTGGCATCCGTACCGGAAAAAAGCTCACCAACGGAATTTGAGCTATCATCGCGCGCAATACCGACAGCCAACAGGAGTCGGAGCTTGCCGAATGATTGCTCTGCCGGAAGTGCGCCGCTACCGCGCAACACCGGGCGGATTCTGATTTTGAACATTCCTAACTGGCGGGAGTCTCACCTCGCTTGTGTCAGGCTGGCAGGGGCGTCTGGCGTTTCCGTCATATTACATCCTAGAATCTCCGATTTTTCACGTCCAAAGGCCGGTGTACCACGAAACGAGAGAAGGAAACAAAAAATTTCCTTCGCCCAAAGTCCACAGGTGTGCTACTCTACCCGTCCTATGTCTATCGCTAAAAAGCCTGCGTTCAGTCGTCGACTCCCCGACTTGGTGACCGAAGAACTTGCATCTGTTCTTTCCAAGCGTGCTGCCTACGAGTTCAAGGATCTGTTCGATGTGGTGCATGAAAATCTCAAGGCCCGCAATGCGGCCAGCGGTGGCGAGGAAATGCTCCGCCTTCGCGCTTACGAGAAGCTTCAAAATCTGGTCAGCCGCGGCATGGTAAAAATCACCGTCGGCAAGGATGGCAAGAAGAGCTACAAGGGACTGCCCAAGCAGCTTGCCACGCTTCAGACCAACGTTACGCCTGCCATCTAAGTGAGCAATTACCTGCCCATCCTGGTCCAGGTGCTCATTGTGCTTGGGTTTGGTGTTGTCACACTCGCCATCAGCGTGCTGCTCGGCAAGCGCGCCCGGCGCACCGCCGCGAAGGATATGCCGTATGAATGCGGCATGATTCCCCAGGGCGATGCCCAGCCGCGCTTCTCGGTGAAGTTCTACCTGGTCGCGATGCTCTTCATCCTGTTCGATATCGAGGTCGTTTTCCTCTACCCATGGGCCGTGAACTTCCAGGCGATGCTGGCCACGCATGGCAGCGGCATCTTCTGGAGCATGGCTGGATTCCTCGGAATCATCACCGTGGGCTACGTCTACGCCATCAAGAAGGGCGTGCTCGACTGGAAGCAAAACTAGGCAAGCCTCCCGGCTTCTAAACATTCACGGCCCGGCAGTCGCACAACGACTGCCGGGCCGTTGTGCTTTTGCGGGAGGGCGGAGGAAGCCGGGTAACGTTTTTCGCAACCCTTCGCTGTATGATGCTATTCTGGATTCGGAGATGGGTTGCGCCATTGCGTGACATCCCGTTCCCATTTGGAAGGTTGGTCCCCTGTTGAGAATATTGGGGCAAAAATGGCGGACCCGGGCTATTCCCTCTTTGCGCTTTCAATGCTGCATCTTCACCCGCTTCACAATGAAACGAATCACTGTTCTATTTGTCCTTCTTTCGCTCTTCCTCGCAGGCGCGCATGCAGCGGAGCGGCTCAATGTGTTGTTCATACCGGTGGATGATTTGAACCACTGGGTGGGGCACTTGGGGCGTAATCCGCAGACGAAGACGCCGAACCTCGACCGGCTGGCGAAGATGGGGGTGACGTTTACGAATGCGCAGTGCGCGGCGCCGATTTGCAATCCGTCGCGGACGGCGCTGCTGAGCGGTCGCAGGCCGGGGACCACGGGGGTGTATGACAACAACCAGCCATTCCGCGAATCGGTGAAGGTGGAGGAGTCGCTCGTGATGCAGTTCAAGAATGCGGGATACGAGACGCTGGGTATCGGCAAGCTGTGGCATGGGGGACTCGGCTTTGCGGAGCAGTGGACGGCGACGGGCACCAAGGAGCGCGGGGGCGCGCGCGGCAAGGGGAAGCTGGAGGACAAGAGCATCGGGGGCATCAAGTTTGGCATTCTTGGAGACGGGGATGAATCGGTGCCGGATACGCAGGTTGCCGACTGAGGTGAGCGAGAATTCTGGACCACCGAATAAGGAAACAAGACAGAATGAAACTCGTGACCAGAAAGCGATACACAG
>JAYUWZ010000536.1:0-1591 GCA_043753265.1 Verrucomicrobiaceae bacterium | reverse complement strand
GAGGATGATTCCGATTTCCGCCACGCCGAAATCGTCCTTTACCTTTGCCCGTGCCAGGATTTCCCAGACTGCGGTGGCCGACACATCCTTGTTGGGTTCCACCAATTGCACCTCGGGGATTCTGTCCTCGATACCCTTGAACTTGTAGGTCGCGGGCGAGAGTGCGAGTCCGTCCGCGCTTTTGCCCATGAGCTGCCAGGTGGCCTCTCCGCGCGTGAGCGTGCGCTCCACGCTGAGTTGCGTGCCGTGGGATGCAACCTCCAGTGGCTTGCCGTCGGACAATGTGGCCACGACCGATGTGAGCGGCACGTTCAGTTGAAAAACCACGCGGGCCTGGGTGCCTTCCACCGCTGTGACGTCGCCGCCCTCGGTGCGCCCTGGGGGCATGCCGAGGTAGTCGGGATACGTCAGCTCTGCAAAAACCTTCTCCACCTTGGGCGTGATGAGACAGCGCAGATGGCCGGTGCGCGAGCGGCCATCGCCGGACTCCACGTAGTATTCAAAGCTCTTGCCGCGTCCCGGCAGCACGGCATCGAAGCGTGTGGCCTCCCCGGCGCGCGCCATGCGGAAGGACTTCCATTCCGTGCTGCCCTCCTCGCGGGTGAAAAGAGTAGCACCGGTGACCGGCCTGCCCGTAGTCCGCGCGACGATGTGCGGAGCATCCACGTCGACGAACGTCCTTGCTGGATTTTCAAGCTCCACTGTCGTGTAGGAAAGCCCAGCCCACGGTGTCGCGAGCCGCAGAGCGCCGATGCGGAACTCCGGCCATTCGCGCCATGCCAGCACATAGCCGCCTGCAACGATGAGGCATGCGAGCAGAGGCATGCGCAGTTGCTTCCATGGGATGAGCGAGCGTGGCTCGATTTCCATCATGCGCTGGCGTGTGTCGGCGATGAGCGCGCCTGCGAGTGCGTTGTCCTCGCGGCTGCCACGCTCCACTTCGCGTGCGGTGCGCAGGCGCTGGCCGAGTTTGGGAAATCCGTGCTCCACTTCGCGGATGGCCTCGGCCTCATCGAAGGCACTTGCCGGCTTCCACCACCATTGGAAAAGCATCACCAGCCCCGCAATCGCCAGCACCGCGAGTATTCCGAGCCGTGCCGCCATAGGGAGGCCGATGAAGATGTCCGCCACGATCACCGCGAAGGCGATGGCGAAAAGAATCGCGGCAGTGCGCCGCACGGCGCCCTTGCGAAAGAAAGCCCGGCGGGCGCGCAAGTGCCTGCGCACCTTCGCCTGGTAGGCGGGCGGTGGCGGCAATGGCTCGGGTTCCTCGATCCCGGTCAGAGGCTCAGGCAGGGTTTGCATTGCGGCGTTTGATTCTACGGTCGGCCAGTCTGTTTTCGAAAATCATGAGCGCCAGCATTGCCAGTGCAATCCAGGGCCAGATCTCGTTCTGGCGCTCGCGCAGGTTGGGCAGGCCGGCATCCTCGGTCACCATGGCAGCGCTCTTCTCGGAGGGCAGCGCGAGCGCTCTCCGCGCGGCATCGGCGCTGGCCGTCACTACGTCCATCTCCGCGGCATCGGGTGCCACCACTTCGATTTTGCCGGCATCACGATACACGCCCGGTGCGCGAGACTCCTCCATGCCCGG
>JAYUWZ010000535.1:0-1591 GCA_043753265.1 Verrucomicrobiaceae bacterium | reverse complement strand
GGCCTGCGCGCAGGCGAGGGCAAATGCGCCCTGGTTGGCAAAGCAATCGAGCACGCGGCGTCCGCGGGCATGTGCGGCGACGGCGGTGTAGGCGGTGGATTGGTCGAGGTAGAATCCGGTCTTTTGCCCCTTCATGAGGTCGACCTCGAAATCGAGGCCCGCGATCCGCACGATGAAAGGCTGGGGCTCGGTGCCGTGCAGCATGCCGATACGCGTTTCCATGCCCTCTGCAATGCGGATGGGCGCGTCGTTGCGCTCCACGATGCCAGCGGGGGAGAGGATGTCGCGTAACGTGGAGGCGATGAGCTCGCGGCGCTGATCCATGGCAAGCGTGAGCGTCTGCAGCACGAGGTAATCGCCGTAGCGATCCACGATCACGCCCGGTAGCGCGTCGCTCTCACTCCACACGATGCGCGCGGCGTTCATGTTCACCCCGAGGCGCTCGCGATACTTGATGGCCTGGGTGATGCGGCGTTGGAAGAAATCGGCGTCGAGGTCCTGCTTCTGCCGGGAGAAACGGCGCGCGACGATTTGCGATTTGGAATTGTAGATGCCCGAGCCGAGCAGCTTGTCCTTGCCGTCCTTGATCGGGATGACGTCGCCGTCCTTGGGATTGCCCCAGGATTTCAGAACCTCGCCGGTATAGACCCAGTCGTGGCCGTGAAGGATGCGTGAGCGTGGTTTGACGATGATTCCGGCCATGGATGTAAATTTCTAAAAATGCTGCAAGGTTGGTGGTGCGCCTGCGCTGAAAATGATTCACTGAGCAAGAGCATGGGCAGATGAAAGAGGAAGACTTAAAATTCGGCGTAATGGTGAACGATGCGGTAGCGTGCTTCTGTCAATGTCGGCCTCCATTGGCTCATCGACCAAATTCGCTGTGTTTAACCCACCCAAATCACTGTCATCTTTGAGGGAGCTTTAAGCGACTGAAAGATCCCGTCCAAATTCAAAGGCAATGGGATCGCCTTGAAATCCACGGGACGCGCGCCACCCAAAACTGGTCGTGGCGTACGATCTGTCTCTGAGACTCCCACGTGGGAACTACACGTTAAACCGGAACTCCACCACGTCGCCGTCTTTCATCACGTATTCCTTGCCCTCGATGCGCAGCTTCGCAGCTTCCTTCGCCTTCGGGAAAGAGCCGGCGGCCACGAGGTCATCGTAGTGGACGACTTCTGCGGCGATGAAGCCACGCTCGAAATCGGTGTGGATGACACCCGCCGCTGCCGGGGCCTTGTCGCCCGCGCGGATGGTCCATGCGCGCGTCTCCTGTTCACCGGTGGTGAGGTAGGTGCGCAGACCGAGCAGATGATACACGGCGCGAATGAGGTCGGACACACCGCTGCTCTTCACGCCGAGACCGGCGAGATATTCCAGCGCCTCGGTTTCGCTGAGATCCACGAGTTCGCTTTCGATCTGCGCGGAGATGACCACGGCCTCGGTGCCGAAGTGCGTGGCGGCGTAGGCTTTCACGGCTTCGACGAACGGCTTGGCGACACAGTCCGCGCCGGTGGCGAGTGATCCGAGATCGGCCTCGGAGACATTGCACGCAAAGATGGTGGGCTTCCCGGAGAGGAGGAAGAACTCG
>JAYUWZ010000534.1:0-7858 GCA_043753265.1 Verrucomicrobiaceae bacterium | reverse complement strand
GAGCAGTGAGGCGCCGATGCACATCATCATGAGCCCGTCGAGGTTGCCGTGGTATCCGGTGATTGCCAGCGAGAGCGGATTCAGCGCCAGCACGGCCGCAGGGAGCGCATTGGGCCGGAAACGCCGCCATAGTACCACCGCCATCGCGGCCTCCGCGAGGATGCCCGGCAGGCGGAAAAAGAAACCGAATGCGAGCGTGCCGATGCCAAATGCATTGGCGAGCAGGGCGGAAAAGCCCGCGGCGAGCGGCGGGATGTTGTAGATGGGGCTGGAGGCGTACGCGTCCGCGACCCCATAGCGCGCGAGCGTGGCACCATACTGGCCGTAAAACTGCACGTCGCTCGTCCCCGTGAGCATGGCCGAGACCGCCAGATTCAGCACCAGGCCCAGCACCCATGCGCACCAGAAGATGGTGGGGGCGCGCTCTCTCATTTTTTCGCCGCTTCCTCCTCGAGTCTCCGCTTCTCCTCGGCTTCGCCGATTTCCCAGGCTGCATCCTCGGGGGGCAGGGTGTCCCGCTTGCGGTCCGCCCTTAGCACACGCTCCAGGTTTTCGATGTGCTGCCGCGCGCGGCGCGTGTGGCCCACCTCATCCTCCGAAATCGGTGCGAGCTCGCGCATGCTGGCCTCGTCGAGCTGCTTGAAAATGCGCGCCGCGCGCAATGCCTGCACGCCGCGAAACCCGAGGTCGCGCATCGCAGCCACGCCGAGATCCAGCGCGCTCGCAAGCGTCTCGCGAAACACATTATCCACCCCCGCGCGCAGCAGATCGTAGCCGTGCTGCCGGCTCACGGCCCGCGCAAAGATGTGCAGGTGTGGAAACTCCCGCTGCACCAATTGCACGAGCTTAATGGACTTCTCGGGGTCGGCGATGGTGGAGATGAAAATCTTGGCCTTTGCCGCACCTGCTGCAGCCAGCAACTCAGGCCGCGTGGCGTCGCCGAAATGCGACTTCAACCCAAAGCGAGCGAGCAGTTCGATCTGTTCCGCATCGTTCTCCAGCACCGTGCAGCCAATGCCATTCGCCCGCAGAAGCCGTCCCACGATATGGCCGAAGCGCCCGAATCCCGCGAGGATCACGGGGTTATCCTCGTCAGGAATTTCGTCGGCCTCACGCTCGGGCTTGGCTGTCTTCGGGCAGTTGCCAAACCACGGCTGCAGCACGCGATCGTTGAGCACAAACAGCAGGGGTGTCATCGCCATGGTCAACGCCACCACCGCGGTGAGCGGCTTCGTCACGTCGGACGACAGCGCGCCCACGCTCTGCGCGAAATTGAAGATCACAAAGCAAAACTCCCCGCCCTGGGCGAGCGCCACCGCGAAGAGAATGCTCTGGCCGCAATCCAGTTTAAAAATGCGCCCCAGCACGAGTTGCACCGTAAACTTGACCGCAATCAGCCCCGCCACAAGGCCAAGGATCAATCCCGGTTTCGCAGCCACCAGCGCAAAATCGATCCCTGCTCCCACCGCCGTGAAAAACAGACCGAGCAGGATGCCCTTGAATGGATCCAGATCCGCCTCGATTTGATGCCGGTACTCGCTGTCCGCCAGCAGCACGCCACCGAGAAAAGCGCCGAGCGCGGCCGAGAGACCCACCGCTTCCATGATCAGCGTGATTCCCACCATGAGGAGAAGGGTCAGTTCCGTGAATACCTCGCGCAAACGCGTCGCCGCCACATATCGGAAGACGTGCCGCAGCAAAATACGGCCTGCAAAGACGATGAATGCCACCGCGCCAAGCGTGGCCAGCGCCCGCTGCCATCCCGGCAGGTGCGCGATGAGCCCGTGGCTTTCCACCGCGTTCGTCCCCAGCAGCGGCAGCAGCGCGAGAATGGGGATGACCGCGATATCCTGAAACAGCAGCACCGAGAAAGCGGACTGCCCCGCATTGAGCTTGAGTTCGCCGCGCTCCGCGAGGGATTGAAGCACGATGGCCGTGCTCGACATCGCGAGGATGAGGCCAACTGCCAGCGCGGACTTCCAGGCAAGGCCCGCGATTATCGCCAGCACAAACAGCAGCACCGCCACGCCCGAGACCTGCAACCCACCCAGTCCCAGGATGGGGATGCGCAGCCGCCACAACAGCGAAGGCCGCAACTCAATGCCGATGAGGAAGAGCATCAGCACCACGCCAAACTCCGCGAAGTGCTCCACATTCTTTGGCGAGCCCACAAGATTCAGCGCCGCGGGCCCGATGCAGATGCCCGCGATGAGGTAACCCAGCACCGAGCCGAACCCCAACCGCTTCGCAATCGGCACGGCGATAACCGCAGCGGCGAGAAACACGAACGCCTGAAACAAAAAGGAATCCTTCATACCGTCTCTACCTTTCCAGCGAGCAGCGGCAGTGACCCATCATTGAGATAGCGCCTTGACCGCAGCGTGGTGAAATCCACCAAATCGTCGCGAAATGCCTCCAGCACCTTGCCGTAATTCGCCGCAGCCGCAGTGATGTCCTCCCGCGTCATGCGCAACGAGGCGTGCAGCACGAGCGGCGGTAGATACTCCATCCCGCAAAGCCGCGTCGTCTGCTCCAGGGGCGCAAGCAGCTCGCGAACGGTGAAATAATTGAACCCCTCGCGGCGGTAGGAGTCCTCCGGCCCGCCCGTGCTGATGGCGCTCAGCAGCTTCTTTCCGCGCAGCGCGGTGCCGCCATCGCCATACGCAAACCCCCACTCCAGCACGAGGTCCTGCCATTCCTTCAAAATCGCGGGCGTGGAGTACCAGTAAAACGGATGCTGGAAGACCACAATATCATGCTGCGTCATGAGCTGCTGCTCCCTCTCCACATCGATATGCATGTCCGGATACCGCTCATACAAATCGTGAAAAGTGACGCCGTCCACCTTCTCGGCAGCATTCGCCAGCGCGCGGTTGACGCGCGACTTCTGCAGCGCCGGATGGGCAAAAAGGACTAACACTCGAGCCATGCAAAATGCCTCTCAAAATCCGCCCGCCTTGGCGAGCGCGACGTGCGGCTCATTTGCGCGGCCCTATTCACCATTGCCGCTCTTCAGCGTTGCGCGCACTTCCACGCTGGCTCTATTGAGCGGGATATTCATGAAGGTGCGTCGTATCCTATTGTTCGTAGTTTTGCTCATTTCCGGTGCCGCGCTTGCCTGGAGGGAGGGCTGGCTTTCCCCCGAAGACGAGGACGGCTACGTTCCCCCCATGCCCGCTGACGGCATCGGCCAGGTGGGAGCTTTCTCAGACCCCATCCTCGATGAGAAAATGGATTACGTGCGCGAGACACGCGAGATGGTCCGACAGGCGGATTTCGATGGGCTTGAAGCCCGCGTCGCGGAGACCTTGAAAGGGAAGCTGAAATTCGCGAATGGCGACTGGAAGCTGGAATCCTACTACCACGCCCTCAGCGAATGCTCGGACGGCCCCACGGGTGAGTGGCTCCCGCTTCAAAAGTATCTGTACGCCTGGCTCGAGGCACGCCCCAAGAGCATCACTCCCCACATTGCGCTGGCGTGCTTTTACACCAAGTATGCATGGGACGCACGCGGCTCGGGGTTCGCGGACCAGGTAACGGAAGAGGGCTGGGAACTGTTCCGCGATCGCCTGATCAAAGCGGATACCATTTTGAAAAAAGCCCTCGCATTGGGCCCTGTTCGGGATCCCCACTTTTGGAGCGCGTCCCAGACCGTGGCCCTTGGCATGGAAAAGGAGGATTCGGAGCACGATGAAATCCTTCGCCGCGGACTCGAGGTCGAGCCCGAATACACCGATCTCTACACCTCGCACGCCTACCACCTGCTTCCGAGGTGGGGCGGGAAGCCCGGAGAATTGGAGGCCTTCGCCGAAAAAGCCGCAACCCTGCCGGGCGCAAACGGTGATGAAATCTACGCGCGCATCGCGATCCAATCCGATCGCTTTTTCGACCACCTCTTCCAGGACTCGAATTTCAAGTGGCCCCGGGTAAAGACAGGACTGGAAGCCCTTCGCAAACGCTACCCAAAATCCGTCAACCTCCTCAGCAGCTACGCCATCCTCTCAACACGCGGCAACGACCGCGAAACCGCAAAACGCCTGTTCGACGAACTCGGCAACCGCCTGGACAAGCGCACCTGGGGAAAGCAGGACCGCTATCTCTACTACCGCAACTACGTGAAGTAGAATGGTGAGCGGAGTTCCAGTCCGCCTCCGTGCGTGCTTCACCCACAGATAGATGAGGAGCTTGCCATCCGAAGGGTGCGGCTCGTCCGAAGGATTGAAATCGCTGCAAGGTCGCCCGGCCCATCGCGTAAATACTCTCATGCGAATGAACCCAGCCCTCTCCCTGCTCCTCGCAGCCATCCTCACAAACCCCTTTGCAATGGCGCAGGACAATGCGCGTGAGATTCGCCGCTCCCCCGATGGCCGTTTCTACGGCGGCTGGTTCGATCACGATGCCGGCGCTCCTTTTGGGATCATCCGCCCCATTGTCGTTCGCAGCACCACAGGAGTGTACGACATTTTTTCTTTCGTCAGCGTTCCGCGTTCCACGGACGCAGCCTGGAATGCAGCATCCACCCGATGTGTGATTGCCGACGCACCGGACAATGGAGGCCCCAACACGTGGCTCGTTTACCGGCGCGGGCCAGACCAGTGGGCTTCTCGTGAACTTGACCCCTTTGCCCCGCTTTACGAAGCCTTCCTCAAGGCCGACCCGGGAGCCCAGTTATTCCGGCCCTCCATTCTCAAAATCACCTGGCTTTCGAATACCGAGGTGCGCTTTCGCGGCTACTGCAATACGGGCACGTATCTAATCACCATGGACACCGCCGCGCCGGAAAAACTCCCCGAAACGAAAAAGCTCTCGGAGAAGTTTCTCGAAGAATAGACGCTGAGGCGCTCCAAAATTACGGCAGTTCTTGCGGCTGCCCTCTGCCGCTTTGGTTGGTGGGCGAAGGCGGAGGAGGTTTGGTCGCGTGACGCATGGCAAATGCGGAAAGTTATTTCCCACCAGGCCACCCAAGAAATCCCGCCCGCACTCAAAGCGGCAGAGTGCTGCCGCACTCCAAGAACTGGCGTGTTCTTGTTCGATCCTTTCCCTCCATCCTAACCTGCCTCCGCGAGCTGCGTGACCAGGTTCATCAGGTCCTTCATCATATACGGCTTGGGTAGCACCGCATTGAATCCATAGGCCGTGTAGTTCGCCATCACGGGGTCGTTGGAATACCCGCTGGAAACAATTGCGCGGATGTTCGTGTCTTTTTCGCGCAGCCGCTTGATGGCCTCGCGCCCGCCCATGCCACCGGGAATGGTAAGGTCCATCACGACAAGATCGAATGGCCGCCCGGACTCCATCGCCTCGGCGTGCACCGACAGCGCGGTTTCTCCATCGGGAGCACCGACCACCTCGTAGTCCATCATCGTCAGCATCGTTTCCACGAGAGAGCGAATGGGCTCCTCATCGTCCATCACCAGCGCGCGCCGCTTGTTTGCAGAAACCGGAGCGGGCGAGCCCGAATCGCCCGGTGAGACGGCAGGCGCCGTGGCAGCGGGCACTTCATTGAGTGGGATGAAAGAAGGCCGCACCGCCAGTAGATAAATCGTGACCACCGTGCCTTCATCGATGGCCGACTCCACTGAGATCTGTCCCTCGTGGCGCTGGATAATCGAATACGCGGCCGCAAGTCCAAGCCCCCGCGCCTGCTTTTTCGTGGTGAAAAAGGGATCGTAAATCCGGCTCAGGTCTTCCTTCGCGATGCCCATGCCGTGGTCGCGCACGACCACCCGGAGGTAATCGCCATAGGGCAATTGAGGGGCGTCGAAAATCGGTGGCGACACATTCTCCGCGGTCACCGAAATCTGCCCGCCATCGGGCGTGGCCTCCACGGCGTTCAGCACCACGTTGCTCAGCGCCTGCGCGAGCTGGTTGGGGTCGGCCTCTGTCGACCACAGATCCGCGGGCAGCTTGAATTCGCACTGCACATTCGAGCCGCGCAACGCAAACGCGCTGCTCGCTTCGATCAGCACCTTCGGCTGGAGCACCTGTTTCATCGGCGCGCCGCCATCGGCAAAAGTCAGCAAGTAGCGCGTGAGGTCCCGCGCGCGCACCGCGCCATGCTCGGCCTCGCGCAAAGAGGCCAGCACCTCCGGCGAGTGGGTGTGCTGGTGCTGCAGTAGCGAGAGATTTCCCATCACCGCTGTGAGCATGTTGTTGAAATCGTGCGCCAGCCCGCCCGCCAGCATGCCGATGGATTGCAGCTTGCTGGCCCTCAGGAGTTCTCCCGCCATCTTCTCGCGCTCCGTCACGTCGCGCACCACCACCACCGTCCCCAGCATGGTGCCCGCGGCATCCTGAATCGGCGCGCATCGCGCAAAGACCATGCGCTCCCGCCCGTCGGCGCCAAGCAGCGTGAGCTCGGACTCCACGACCACCTTGCGCGAAAGCACCTCGGCGACGAGGCTCGGCGCGGGCTCTCCGCTGGTGCGCTGGGAAAAGTGAAATACATCTGAAAAAGGAAGCCCGGTGGCGGCTGCATTCGTCACCCCGGTGAGCTGCGTGGCGACCTCGTTGAGCAGCACGATGCGGCCCCAGTCGTCCGTCGTCACCACGGCATCCGCCAGCGTGCGCAGCGTCACGCTCAGGCGCTCCGTCTGGGCGTGCATGGCCTTGAGGGTTGCCTGCTCCTGGTCGCGGAGCCGCTTTTTCTCCAGGCAGGCGCCAATGCGCGCGCGCAGGAGCACCGCGTTGATCGGCTTCGGAAGGTAATCCTCCGCGCCCAGCTCGATGCAGCGCGCCACCCGATCCACGTCGGAGAGAGCGGAAAGCATGATCACTGGTAGATGCCGGAGTTGCTGGTCGCGCTTTAAAATCTGGAGCACCTCCATGCCGCTCATCTCGGGCATCATGATGTCGAGCAGCACCACATCAAAGGATTCGCTCCGCACCACGTGCAGCGCCTCGCGGCCCGAGTGTACGCCAGTGGCGCGAAAGCCCTCGCGGGCCAGGCGCCGGCAGAGCATTTCACGGTTCAGCCCCTCATCATCCACAATCAGCACGCGCCCGCTTTCCGAGGGCTTCCGCACGGGCACGATCTCCGGCACGGGCGCACGCTGGTCCCAGTGCCGCGTCGCTTCCAGCCGGATGAGCAGGCCGGAATTCCGCGCCAGCTCGAAAAAATTTCTACCCGCCTCGCGGATGAGCTCCAGGTCCTCCCGATACTGGCTGTTCTCCGGGGTGGCAGGCTCGGAGAGCACAATATCCGCAAACCCCAGAACGCGGCTCACTGCCGCGCGCGAGGCATCGCCCAGCGCGAGGTATTCGCCGTGCGCCTCGCGCTCCAGCGTCATGAGATCCTTGTCCTGCAGCAGGCTGGCGAGCTCTATGCCCGCCTCGCGCACAGTGGTCAGCCCCTCGGCGAGCGCGCGGGAACCCTCCGCCTCGGCCGTCTCCAGCAGCATCTCGCTCAGGCCGATGACGTGATTCAGCGGGGTGCGCAGATCGTGGATGAGGTTCGACAGCCGGCGCTCCTCCTCCAGCGCGAATGCGGATGATGATTCTGTGGAGTCGCTGTTCACATGGGCTGTTCGGGGAGGAGGCTTTCTATTTTGGAAATTAACCGGGCAAAATCGACCGGCTTCGTGTCGTAGTCATTGCATCCCGCGGCCAGCGCGCGCTCGCGCTCGCCGGACATCGCGTGGGCGGTCAGGGCCAGCACCGGGATGGCCTTGGTTTCCGGCGCCTGCTTGAGGCGGCGGGTGGACTCCCAGCCGTCGAGCACCGGCAGGCTCATGTCCATGATGATGAGGTCCGGCATGTGCTTCGCAGCCTCGGCGATTCCCTGCTCGCCATTCACCGCAAGCAGCACCTCATACCCTTTCCGCACCAGCCGGCGCGAGAGCATGTCCCGGTTCATTTC
>JAYUWZ010000533.1:0-1592 GCA_043753265.1 Verrucomicrobiaceae bacterium | reverse complement strand
ATACACTGATAATAAAAGTACAATATATATCTAAAATATTTCTCGCTTCCTTTACCATCAGTTCACGCATGACGATGCACTAGGGCTGCGCTTCGCTTAGCCCTAGGCTATGCTCTTGCGCACCTTCGGCGCGGAATTCCACCCCAGCTCTCAAGGCATTCAACTTGTGGGTAATGTATAGAGCTTGCTCCCGCTCTCCAGATCACTGCTCTGGATTCTTTACTCAGGCAGGGAGCGGGGGAGGCGCTGCTTTAATTTCAACACGGGTTCGAAAAGATCGCCTAGTTTTTCCACACGCTTCAGCACGTCGTGGGATTCGAAGACGAGTTTTTTCCCATCGCGCTTTTTAACCGCGGTTTCGACTTCCTTCCACGTCACCGGGGTGGAAACGGTGGGGTGGGATTTGGCGCGGAGGGAGTAGGCGTTGATGGTGGTTTTGTGTTCGTCGTTCTGGCTCCAGTCGATGAGCACCTTGCCTTTGCGTAGAATTTTTTGCATGCGCGAGACGACTTCCTTCGGGTGGTCGCGCTCGAGCTTTTGGGCGAGTGCGTGGGCGAAGGGTTTGGTCTTTTCGTAGGTGGTCGAGGTGTTGATCGGGACGTAGATTTGCAGGCCTTTTGAGCCGGAGGTTTTCGGGAAACTTTCGAGGCCCAGTGCTTCGAACTCCGCGCGGAGCCAGAGAGCCACCTTGCAGCAGAGCACGATGTCGGCTGGCGCGCCTGGGTCGAGATCGAAGGCGAGCGCAGTGGGGCGGGTGATTGCGGGTGCGCGATGGAGGAAGGTGTGGAGTTCGAGATCGGCGAGATTCGCCGCCCACACGAGTGATGGAAGGTCGTTCATCACACAGTAGTCGATGTGGCCTTCCTCGCGGCTCGCGGGCACTTTTGCGGTCTTTATCCAATCGGGCCGGTGCGCGGGGCACTGCTTTTCGTAAAAGAAAAAACCATCCACGCCGTCGGGGTATCGCTTCAAAGTGATTGGCCGGTTTTTTAGATGCGGCAGCAGGACGGGCGCGATGCGAATGTAGTAATCAATGACCTGCGACTTTGTAAATTTGACCTCTGGGTACAGCACCTTGTCCAAGTTGGAAACCGTCAGCGTTTTTCCCGCGACATTGAGATCGGTCTTCTTGCTCATGGTATGCAGGGATGCATCGTGCCTCGCGGGTAAAATGCGGGCATTTTGCGAATGAAGCGCATCTTCCTGCTTTCTCCCGCCCATGCGGGTGGACAACGCGCGGCCATGCTCCTCCGGCCCGGCGCGACGTTTGAGCTGGCGCGGCGGCTGCACCTGCGGGATGCGACCTTGGGCGCGGTGTTTGCCTTTTGCAGTGGGCTGTACTTTCGCGGAAAGCTTGCCTATGCCGGGCGGTTTGCGCGGCCCCCGTCGGGCATTTCCGGGGCGCAGGTAATTACTTCCTCACGAGGCCTGGTGCCTGCGGAGTGTGCGATTGGGCGCGAGGAGATGGCGGAGTTTTCGTCGGTGCCGATCGATGTGGCGGAGCCGCGATTTGTGAACCCGCTTGCTGAGTCCGCAAGACTGCTGGCGGCACTGCCTCAGTGCGAGGTGGTGCTACTGGGCAGCGTGGCGAC
>JAYUWZ010000532.1:0-3723 GCA_043753265.1 Verrucomicrobiaceae bacterium | reverse complement strand
TCGCCGCCGACTCCGCGGAATGAGTGAGTCCGATCACTTCCCACCCCGCCGCGCGAAACGTGCGCGCGACCGCAAGACCCGTATAGCCGACACCGGCGATGACCACTTTCATCAGGCGAAAAACTCCACGCGTTTTTCCAGCATGCGGTCGCCATCAAAGACGAACCACCCATTGAAGCGCTGCCCCGCGAGCACCTCCGGGAGCCAGTATTGGTCGTCCTCCCACATCTCCGCGTACGGCACCCCGTCCACCGGGAACCATAGCGGGATCGCCTCCGGTGTCTCGCAGAGCTCGCCCTCAAAATCCCCCGCGACAAACACCGTGCAGTGCAGGCTGTAGCCATCGACAAATTGAAAGCGCAGCACGCCGTGCTCCGCGACCGAAAGCGCAGTGACACCGATTTCCTCCCGCACCTCGCGAATGGCCGAGTCGAGCGCCGTCTCCCCGGGCTCCAGCTTCCCACCCGGCCCATTGATTTTCCCCGCACCGAGCCCGCGCTTTTTGCGAATCAAAAGCACACGTCCCTCCTTCACGATGAAGCAGAGGTTTGCATATTCACGAGGCTGCCATTGCGACCAGTCCATGGAAGCAGCAGGCAACACCGCCCCCACGAAGGCAAGGGCAAAGCAAATGCGCCCCCTTCGTCATTCGTCATTCGTCATTCTCACGTCTCCACGTCTCCACGTTGCTCACCCCACTCTTGGTGTCAGGTGCAGCCCATCCAAAAACATCTGCACCGACACCACCACCAGCACCATGCCCATGAGCCGCTCCAGCGCCATGAGACCGCGCCGCTGCAGCACGCGTGCAAGGAATGGCGCGCAGAGCAGGATGGCCGCGGTCACAAGCCACGCGACGAAGACCGCGAGCAGCCACAGCGACCAGCGCTGCGGTTCGCGCCCCGCGATGAACATGATCGTGGCCATCACCGAGGGTCCCGCGAGCAGCGGCGTGGCGAGCGGCACGATGAATGGCTCCTCCTGCGGCTGGTCGATGCGCTCCTGCGACACGTCGGGAAAAATCATCCGCAGTGCGATGAGGAAAAGCACGATGCCGCCCGCGATGCGCAGCGCCTCGTCGGTCAGGTGCAGCATGCGCATGACGCTGCGCCCTCCAAAAAACACCGCTATGAGGATGACGAGCGCGATGAGCAGCTCGCGCGCAATCACCCGGTAACGGCGCTCATTAGGCACCGCCTTCATCGCCGCCATGAACGTGGGGATGTTGCCGAGTGGATCGATCACGATCACCAGCGTCAGCACGGCGGAGGTAAAATCCATGGCCTCAGAGCCGCGCCTGCACGTCCTTTTGGATCCACTCCCACAGCGCCTCGAGCGCCGCAGCGGTTTCCTTCTTCGTCTTCGCGAGTTCCGTTGCGGAAAACTTCGCGCCTTTCGGATCGCGCCGCGCAAAGAGGTAGAATTTGATCTTCGGCTCCGTGCCCGAGGGACGCACCGCGACGCGGCGTCCATCTGCCAGATCAAAAATCACCATGCTCTCCTTCGGCAGCGTGGCCCCCTCGATGTCCTTGAAGGTCTGCTGCTTGAAGTCCCGCGCACCCGTCACCTTGCATCCATCCATGCTCTTGGGAGTCTGCGTGGCATAGCTGTTCGCCAGCTTCACAATCTTCGCCGCGCCATCCGCACCTTCAAAGGTCAGCGTGCCGTTCTTCTCCAGGTAAAAGCCATACTCCGCGTAAATTTCGTCGAGCAGCACATCCACGGTCATCCCGCGCGACTTCGCATATGCGCACACCTCGGCAAAGAGCACCACCGCAGCGTTGCCGTCCTTGTCGCGGACAAAGTCATGCGCGCTGTAGCCATAGCTCTCCTCGCCGCCCGCGACGTAGTACACACTGTGTTTAAGGCGAAGCTCGCGCGTCTCCGCCTCGGTCAGCGTGCGATAGTTTGCCCGCGCCTTTGCCGGCAGCGCGTTCTCGTAGTTGCCCAGCTTTTCGCCGATGTATTTGAAGCCTGTCAGCGTCTCCACGCAGCGCAGACCATGCTTTTCGGCGATGGCCTTTTGCAGATCGGTCGTTACCAGTGTTTTGATGATCGCGCACCGCTTCGCATTCTCGGGCGTAATCACACCCTGCTCCACCAGCTTGCCCACGCGGTAGGCCGCGATCAGCGAGCCGATCTGGTTGCCCGTGAGCAGCTCCATGCGCCCCTTCGCATTGCGGATCGCCACACCCATGCGGTCGCAGTCGGGGTCCGTGGCGATGACCACATCCGCCGCTTCTTTCTCCGCCACTTTGATTGCGAGCGTCAGCGCCTCCGCATTCTCTGGGTTCGGCGATTTCACGGTGGGGAATGCGCCATCAAACGCATCCTGCTCCGGCACCACCGCAAAGCGGAACCCCAGCTTCTTCAGCATCGGCTTCGAGATCACGCCACCCGTCCCATGAATGCTCGTAAAGACGACCTTCAGCCGGTTCGCGGCCTTCACCATTACCGGGTCGAGCACGAGCGTTTCCAGGCGCTCCATATATGCCTCGTCGAGCGGCGCACCGAGCTGGCGCAGCTTGCCCTGCTTGCCTTTCGGCAGCGGCTTGTAGGCATCGCTCATCAGCGCATTCACCTTGCGCACGATGGCACTTGCGTGTGGCTCGATCACCTGCGCGCCATCCGCAAAGTAGCACTTGAATCCATTGTCGTGAGACGGGTTGTGCGAGGCCGTGATCACCACGCCCGCCGTGGCATTCAACTCTCGCACCGCAAAGGAAAGCTGCGGCGTGCTGCGAGGCCCATCAAAGAGGCCCGCGTCGCAGCCCATCTCCACCGCCACCTTCGCCACCATCTCCGCAAACTCGCGCGAGAAATACCGCGTGTCATGCGCCACCACGATGAGCGGCCGCCCCTTCAGTCTCTTGGTCTTAAAGTACTCCAGGCAGTACGCCGCGAGCCCCTGTGCCGCTCGGCTGATGTTGAAATAATTCATCGCATTCGTGCCCACGCACGGGAGCTCCGGACGGGCGTCTTCCTTCGCCTTGCCACGCTCCGTGGCAGTCACCACCTTGCCAATCGTCCGTCCGCGCAGACCGCCTGTTCCAAAGGCCAGCGTCCGCCAGTTGCGATCCACGAGCTCGCCCCAGTGCCCTCCGCCCGCGAGTTGCTCGATGCTCGCAGCCGCCACCGGGGAAGCTGCGGCGAGCAGCCGCACGTTGGCTGCCACGGCTTCCAGCAGGGCGGCGGTACCATTGGGCGTGGTGGATGCCTTGGACGTCTTGGGCAAAATCTTCTTCTTCATTGCCACATCCATGCACGAGCGCCCGCCCATAGCGCAAGCCGCGCATTCCCAAACTCACCGCCCATCATTCCGCAATCCCCGTCATTCCTCGGCTGACAGCCCGCCCTCATTCTGCTCTTTTCGCGCACCGACGCATGAACGACCAACCCTCCGATTACCTCGTGATCTCCCGCGGACAATGGGACAAAAACCTCCCGCCCGAACGAATCCAGACGGCAATCGACGATTTCTACATCTGGCTCGAACAGGCCATTGCCGCCGGAAAAATGAAAATGGGCCGTCGGCTTTCGAACCGCGGAAGGACCGTATCCAAAAACGGCATCCTCAGCGATGGCCCCTACGGCGAGACCAAGGAAGTCATCGGCGGCTACTGGTTCATCGTCGCAAACAGCCTCGAGGAAGCGGTAAAAATCGCCGAAGGCAACCCCACCATGCAATGCGGACTCTTCTTCGAAATCCGCCTCATCGAAGAC
>JAYUWZ010000531.1:0-3728 GCA_043753265.1 Verrucomicrobiaceae bacterium | reverse complement strand
CCTGGGCCTTGAACTCTGCTGTGTATCGCTTTCTGGTCACGAGTTTCATTCTGTCTTGTTTCCTTATTCGGTGGTCCAGAATTCTCGCTCACCTCAGTGCTTCCTGAATTGTTTCAGCAGGTGCTACTTTGAGCCTGTCTCCTTTGCCTTCTCGTCTTTGTTGTCTTTCTCCTCTTTGCCTTCGGGCGCTTTGACGGGAGCCGATTCTATCTTCGGGTCGATGTCCGCAGGGTCTTTGAGCGATTTGATTTTGTCGTTCACGGCATCGCCGGCGCCCTTGTCACGGGCTTCCTCATAGGCTTTGAGGGCGTCGCGCTTTTCACCCAGGAGTTCGTGAACGAGCGCTTTGTCAAGGAGGAGTGGCACGTCTGGCGTCTTGGGATTCAGCCGGGCGGTGATTTCCTCCAGCGCGGCTTCGAGATCCGCCTCCGCGTCTTTCTTTCTTCCGAGGCCGAATTGCGTGCGCGCGCGGCGGATCAGCCACGAGCTTTTGATGCGTGAATCGGCAAGCTCGGTTTCGATGAGTTTCAATGCAGACAGGTATTGCGCGGAATCGATGAGCGCCTCGACGCGTTCGATTTCGAGGATGCCCGCACCCGTTTGCTTGATGCCTTCCTCGATTCCCGCCAGTCGCTCCTTGTGCAGCTTGAGCCGCTTTTGGACATCGCTTCGCAGGATGTACCACTCGGGGTTTTCCTTGTGCAGGCGAATGCCCGCGTCGCAGTCTTCCAGCGACTTTTTGTTTTCGTTTTGCGAACGGTAAACCTCGGCGCGCAGCATGCGGAGCGCGGCGTGATCGGAGGATTCATCAACCTTGATGCTCAGTCCCTTCGCCACGGTCAGCAGTGCGTCGGGGGCCTTGCCGCCGAGAAACTGCACGCGCCCAAGTTCGAGGTGGATGGCGATGGAATCGGGATCGAGCGTGGTGGCGCGCTCAAGGTCCTTGGTGGCCTCGGCGAGCTTGCCCATCACGCGATATTCGATCGCGCGCTCCGTGAGCAGTGCCGCGGATTCGCCGTTCTTTTTCATCCTCTCGGTGAGTTCCTCGATTTCGTGTTCAGGGCCCTCGTGGGCACCGGCCCCGTACGGCAGCGCGAGGCAGAGGATTGCCGCTAGCCAAAGCTGGGAGGTAAGTTTGCGCATCAGTCTTCGGCGATTAAGGTGGGATTGAGCAGAAAGTCCGCCTTGTCGGCGCTGCTGTTGTGCGCCTCGATGGCGAATACATTCGTGCCGTCCTTGAGGTGCTTCTGGATGTCCTGCAGCGTGAAGTACTGCGCGCCTTTTTGCTCGCGCACTTTTACACCCTGTGCGTTGCGACCGCTGCTGCGGCTCACCCCGTTGCGGGCCACTTCCTTGCCGTTGATGTAGGCGATGAAGGCGTCGCTGAAATCGATGCGCAGACCCATCTCGGTCAGGCGATCGACTTGCTCGATTTGGAATTCGCGGCGGGCGTAGAGCACTGTGTGCTTGCGGCGCATGTCGCGAACATCGGTGCGGAAGGCCGCCTTGCCGTAGCCAAAGCCAGACTGCCCGTTCTTCCACCCCTCCGCCTTAAATTCAGCCAGCGTCCAATCCTTCCCGCGCAAGGCTTGGTCGAAGGTGTATTGCCACTCGGCGTCCGGCGCGATCAGGATTTTGTGATCCACGGGGGGAATGGCGGGGTTCTTGGGAACATTGTCCGGCTTTTTGTATTCCGGGTGCGCCCACGGCAGCGCGAGCCGCGCGGGGGAAATCTTGCCACGTTTCACCACGCTGAAGACATCGGACTCCGCGCCGTCGCGATTGATCATGCGGCCCGTGAGCGTGTCGCCTTTCACGTCGATGAGCACCGAGCCGTGCTCGAGAATGATGCGGCGCATGATGGGCATCGTGCCCACGCGCCCGAGCGAGGCGCCGGCGTTCCCCGTCACCACCTGCACAGTGCCTTCGTGCGCCTTGATGCCTTTGCTTTTGTGATAGGGGCCGTCGCCATCGGGGTCGCCATCGCCGTCGTCGAGCACCACGTTCTCCGAAACAGTGGGGGTGCCGTACGCGCCATCGATGAGCATGGAGCGCTCGTACACGTGCGAGTGGCCGGTGAGCACCACGTCCACACCACCGGCCTCGATGATGGGCATGATGAGCTTTCGCATCTCGGTGAGGTCGCTCTCCTTGTCGCTATCGTGGCTCCCTTTCGTATAGGGTGGATGGTGCCAGAAGGCGATGAGCCAGTCGGCTTTTGCCTTCTCCAAATCGGCCTTGAGCCAGCTCGCCATCGGGTCGCCGGGCTTGCGGCTGAGGTCGTGGGAATCGAGGCAGATGAAATGGATATTGGCGTAGTCGAACGAGTAGTAGGCCTCCGTGCCGGAGGCGACGCCGCCGGTCTCGCCACGGGTGGGCACCACGTAGGCGTCGTAGTCCGGGCCGATGCCGGTCTTTCCGCTGGAGGTCGCACCCTCGTGATTTCCCATGGAGGGCCAGCACACCTTGTTGCGCAGGGTGCTCTCATACATCTCGAAAAAGCGCGTCTGAAACTCCACATCGCGGCCCGTATTGTAAGCCATGTCGCCGACGTGAATCCAGAAATCGAGCGGCTTCTTGTCCGCCTCCACCGTTTTGAGCATCGCATCGTGTACTGCTGCCTGCGGTTCACGGCCCGTGCCGCCATCGCCCAGCACCCAGAAGCGCACCGGGCGCTCGGGACCGGGTTTGGGATGGGTGGTGAAACGATACGAATCATCCTCGGGCGTGAGGCGCTTGGCGCCATCGAACACCGCGTAATAGTAAGTGGCCTCCGGCTCGAGGTCCTTGATTTTCACCTCATACTGAAAGGTGCCTACAGGCGCCGAGTGGAGCTTTGGCAATGCGAGATTGGCCGGCGTGCGAAGCGGCTCCCATTTCGGCTGGATGGGCTGACCCTTGGGCCCGAGCGACGCACGCGCAACGATCGCTGCACCCTTGATTTCCTTGTCCAAGTTCTTCGCGTCTTTTCCATATCGGACGACAGGATCGATGGTGCCTTCCGTGCGCCATACGACGTGCATGAGCGAGGGGCTTGCAAACTGGAGGTAGGGCGAGCGCGAAAAGGGCTTGGGGGGATTCGCAGCGTGGGATGCGAGGGCGAGGGAAAGCGCCAGTGCCAGCGCCGGAATCACCCGGCTACGACGGTTCATGTTCGGAAGAGACATTATACGAAACCTAGCCGCCCAGGCGCGATAGCGTCAACGGGCATTGCAGAGCGAGACGGCTTCGAGGGATTGCAAATCGGCAAGGTCCTGGAAACTAGCGCAAATTCGAGGTGCAACTTGATACCGGGACGGGACGCAATTACACGCCACCTATGTCCTCCTTGCTTCGTGTACTCGCAATCATTGCGATGTTGCTGCTGCCAGCCGCCATGGGCGCGGATGGCAGTGCCGTCCCGTCCGTGCGGGTGCTGCAGTTCAACGTGTGGCAGGAAGGCACCTCGGTGGCGGGTGGATTGGAGAAAATTGCGGATGCCATTTTGCAATCAAAGGCGGATGTGGTCGCATTCTCCGAGGTGCGAAATTACAAAGGCGAAGACTGGCACACAAAGCTCCTGGGTGTGCTCAAAGCGAAAGCGCCGGACGTGGCTTTTCACGGTAAATTTGCGGGTGGGGATGTGGGGCTCATCACTCGGTTTGAAATCGCTTCCACGGCATCGGTATTCAATGAAACCAAAGCCGACACAGGCTCCGTGATGGCCTACCGCCTGAAGCTCCCCGGCG
>JAYUWZ010000530.1:0-1596 GCA_043753265.1 Verrucomicrobiaceae bacterium | reverse complement strand
CTGGCCATTCACATTCACGCGCGGGGCCTTGCGAATCTCGAATGCCGCAGTGCCGCGATCGAGGGTGAGGATGGGCGTGCTGGCCGAGGCGGTCATATTTGATGGCAAGGGCGTTGGGGATGCCCCGGCATTGACAAGAAGAGTGGGCTTGCGGTCAGGCAGTGCAATCTGGATGGCCGCGATACCAATTACGAGGATGGCCCCCATGGTGGCGGCGTAGTTCCAATCGAGGGAGGAGAAAAATGCACGCACCCGGCCCGCGAAGATGCGCCAAGCGGGACGGCGCAGCATTTCCTCGCGCTGGCGGCGGTGAACATTCTTCAGCAGGTCGTCAAAGTAGCCTGGAGGCGGCTGCTCATGGCGCTTGAGTCGAAGCAGGGCCTGCAGTTGGGATTCGGTGAGCGGCTTCTTTTCCATGGCAGAATTTAGGGCGCAGGCGTGGGAGCAAACTCGGAGAGCCACGCCTGCAGTTGTTTGTGCGCGTAAAAGAGACGGGAACGGACAGTGCCCTCGCTAATGCCGAGAATTTTCGCGATATCCGCGTGCGGCATTCCCTGAATGTCGAACATCGTCACCACAGCGCGATGGTCGGGCGTGAGCTTCATCATCGCCTCATTGAGTTGCTTTTGCAGTTCGCCCAAATCCGTCTCCCGCACCGGCGTGCTGGTGGTTTGGAGTTCCACGAATTCCTTGTCGTTGGCGATTCCGTTGTCCACGTCGTCGAGCGACATCGTCCAGCGGCGCCCGCGCTTTTTGAGAAAATTGAGCGTGGTATTCGCGGCGATGGAATGCACCCAGGTGTAAAACTGGGACTTTCCGCGAAACCCGCCAATGCACCGGTAGGCCTTCGCCCAAACGTCCTGCAGCATGTCGTTTGTGTCGTCGTGGTTCGACGTCATATTATACACCAACGAGTAAAGGCGCGGGCTGTATTTGACTATCAGCGAGTCAAACGCCCCGGCGTCTCCCCGTTGCGAGCGTGCCACCAATTCCTCGTCCTCACGCCTGCTTTCCGCTTGTTCCGCGGCACGCGTCGCCGCGACGCCGGTGAGGGCGCCCGAGTCGAGGGCGGCAGATGCAAAGGGTGGCACGAAGATGGATTGGGTGGCGATAGCTGCGGAGGGTATCATTGCACTCACATTCGCGTTTGTTCAAGGACCAGAGCGCGAACCTGTTCCTCCCCCGAAAAATCACCGATGCCGCCCCCCGTCACCGGAAAGGAACAGGGGCAGGAAATGGAGATGATGAAGAGCGGAGTCATGTAGTGGCGATACGCGTTGTGGGAGTATGGACACCGCCCCTTGGGAAACGTTCACGGGAAAATGCGAAGGAAGGCAGTCAACGGCTTCGGCCACCCAGCGCGGCAACCTAAGGCTGCGTGCATACCGCAGAGAGCTTTGCAGGATTACGATACCTACAGAGTGGCAGAGCGGCAGAGCGGCTGACACGGGCCGAACGCCATGCCTCCTACTCCGCAAGCTTCAAGCCACTCCCTGGGAGCGGTTTGGGGGTCGGCTCGCTAGGCACGATAGGTCCAGAGTTCGCGCGCGCCAGGCGCAGGGCATCAAGCGACGAGGATGAAGCAGAAGATGCTGG
>JAYUWZ010000529.1:0-7879 GCA_043753265.1 Verrucomicrobiaceae bacterium | reverse complement strand
ATGCAATTTCACACCAGAGGCGCGCTTCACCAACGGGGTGCTCTTCGACTTCGATAACAAATACTAAACCCTTTTTCCTCTCCTTAAACATCCGCAGGCTTATGGCTTCACGCACTTCCAAATATTCCGGCATCGAAATCCTCGAATCCCGCATCGCTCCGGCGGCCGCAACTCTGCCCGGTCTCCCCACCATCAAGGAGGCCCAATGGCTTGCCGCAACAAACGGCGAATCCTTCGGCACCGGCCAGTCCACCTTTGAGTTGAAGGCAGGCCAGGGTCTGAGTACCTCGGGCAATCTCTCCGGCACCTATCTGCTGTTTGTCGAGCAGGGTCGCTGCATCGTCTTCACTACCGATCTCAATAATAATGGCGCTGTGGATTACAACGAGATCACCGGCATCGCTGCTGGCGACGGACTCCGCTTGGTGAGCTTTGTGGATATCCACGGCGATATCGTTACCAACCTCAAGGAAACCGTAATTAACGATCCTGGGGCAGCCCCTCGTGTGATCCTCACACTGGGCGATTCGGACAACAACCCTAGCAACGACAAAGAAGCGGATGGCCGCTATCGTGGCGATGGGCGCACGCTCCAGAATACCACGATTGAAAAAATCGAGTTGCGCTCGCTGACCCTTGCGGATCTCCCCGATCAAAATAACGATGGTGTTGTGAATGCCGGCGACGTGCTGCTCCGCCAGGCGGTCAGTTCTTATTCTATCTTCGGCAACATCTACGCCGGTCGCGGGTTCGGCGTATCGGGTGACCCCACCAGTGGTTTGTTTGTTGACTCGGCAAATGCCCTGCTCCCATTTGGTTACCAGATTCACCCCATGGTGAACGGGATCAAGGTGGGCACTGCAGCCTCGGGCGAGTATTTTAACTTTGGTGCCTCCAATCGGAATGATTTCCAAGGCGTCATTCAGTCCTTCACCCCTCTGGCAGGCCAGGTGGGCGCGCAGATCGCCGGCGTTCACGCTGCCACTGGCACGGAATTGAACATCAACTACCTCATTGCAGGCACTGGCGGAACAAGCGCCCGGGGCGGAAACATCGAGGACGTTCAGCTTTCCACGGATAACACCGGTGGCTACGTTGTTGTTGCGGGGAATGGAGGAAATGGCCCCTTCGGCGGCGCGGGTGGCTCCATTCTCAACTTCGCCGATACCGGCTCCGTGACTGGCAAGGTCATCGTGAAATCCGGCGACGGAGGCACTGGCTCCACAGGAGCGGGTGGCAATGCCAGCAACTCCACCTTCGGGCCCTTCGATATTCGCGGCAACGTGACCGTGGAACTCGGCGACGGCGGCAGCGGCTTTACCTCGGGCGGCTCAGGCGCGAGCTTGCAGGCAGGCGTGATCACCACACCGGCCACCGTTGGAGCCGGTGCTCTCAATGCCTATGGCGTCAGCCACATCGCGGATAACTCCACAGGCACCTACATCCCGCGGATCGGGATGAATCAGGCGGTGGATTTCAATAACGACGGCTTCGGCGATGTGGTCTTCACCACCTCGGGCCGCAATCAGATTGTAGTGGGCCTTGGCGATGGCGCCGGTGGATTCCAAATCGTCCCCAACCCGTTTGGCAATGGCACTGATTACGCCATCTTCCTGCCAGGCATGTATAACTCCGACGCGCTGACCGTTGGGGACTTCAACGCGGATGGCCACCCAGACATCGCAGTGGCCTCCTCGGAGCACGGACAAACCGGAGGCATCGTCGTCTACCTCGCCAAGTTTGAAGATACCAACAATGACGGCATTGTTTCCGGCAATGAAAACGTGATTCCCGATCTCCCCACGGAGACGCCCGCAGAGATCAATGACTTCCTCGGCTTCCACGACGGACGATTCAGCGCCGTAGTTTCCGCATTTTACGAGCACCCATTGTTTTTAACACCTCTCGACCTGGGCAATCCAGTGCAGATTAACAAACTGGCTGCAGGAGACTTTGATGGAGACGGGACTGTGGAGATCGCAGCGGTATGGACCATAGTTTTGCCCGATGCCACGATCTCCCAGCAAATCGCTTTCCTTACCCCAAACTATGAAAACGGTAGCCCCACGGGCCAGTATTTTGTGGACTACGGGACCAAGGCGGACCCCACTGCCAATCCACCCATCCTCAATGCAATTCCGCGTATTTCGCTATATGACACTCCTCGCATGGTTGGCGATGGCGATATCTTGGAAATCTATTCCACTGCTCTCTCTACGATGGCTGGCAACGAGTCGACACACGATTCGCTGATCTACATGCTGCGCGCCTCCGATCCCGAATTGAGCCAGGTCTTCGCCATCGATTACGATCGCACTTTCGCCCCCTTCGGGGTTATCATTCCCGAGCCTTTGGGCGTTTTTGCCCTGGGTCGCGTGGATACTAATCGTGATCCGGATGATCCAAACACGCCCCAGTTGGACAACGTCGCACTGACTTTCTTCAACCTCAGAAATATTTCGGTTGCAGACTTTAATAACGATGGCTTTGCAGACGTCGCAGGCCTTTCGCAGGCTCCCATCAATTTCGTTCAAGTCGTTTTGGGCAATGGCCAGGGCTCAGGCACACCGGGAACGGTTGTCGGCAATGGCGACAACAACGGAGTGGTAGTCGCCGGAATTGTCGAGACCGCTCTCGATATCATTGATGGCGACTTCGATGCCGACGGCAGTTGGGATGATTACGGCATAGCTGTGGACAGTGTTCCGGCTGACCTTATCCGCAACTGGCGCTTCACGGGCGGGGCACAAGGCTCGGCGGTAATCGGCGCTATCCCCGCCTCCGCCGCCATGGACACAGGGAATGTCTCCATGCAGTTCACGACCTTCGTGATCGACCTCGCCGTTCCGGCTAGCATCGTGGGTGCAGTGGGACTCGCTCCATATTTTGAAGTGCCGGCGACCACTCCCTTTAGCGTCCTCCCATACCAGTTTGATTCCTATATCTTTCAGGCAGGCAACGGCGGGGGTTCACTCACAGGGCGGGGTGGGAACGGCGGCTCCCTCGGCAGTGCGCTGGATCTTCAGGACGTGGTGGATCCAAACACCGGCCAAGTGGTTCAGAGCCTGCTCGGCGCCTTGAACTTCGTCGTTGACGCGCCCATCGCCTTGATTGCGGGCTTCGGTGGCGTGGGCTTCTCGCGGGGTGGAAATGGCGGAGGTATCTCCGGAGTCTCCGTGGAGCAAACCCAGACCCTCTATATCGACCCCGTCCTTGGCGTTTGGCCCGGGACCACCCTTACCGCAGGCGACGGCGGCCGCGGAGTCTCAGGCACCGGTGGCAACGGGGGCAGCCTCTTCGATAATACCATTGATGAAGGCCGTCTCTTCCAGGCCGGAAATGGCGGCGTAGGCCGAATCGGCGGCAACGGCGGCTCGATTGTCGGAAATGGCAATCGCGGCAACTTCGACCCGACGGTCGCCGGGCATGGAAATATCCCAGTCAACGGACTCTACGATGCCGCAACGGTCGGCGACGTATTCTTGATCGCCGGAAACGGTGGCATTGGAACCAAGCGGGGCGGCAATGGCGGCAATGTGCTGGATTTCGCTGCCGCACTCCTAAATGGCGCCTCTGCCTCCTACGTGGCAGGCGCAGGCGGAAATGCTGTCTCCGGCCCCGGCGGCAACGGCGGTAGTGTGCTGGACAGTTCCCCGCTCACCGGCAACTTCGGCAGCGGCGACATCGTCCTCAAGGGCGGCGTCGGCGGCAATGGAACGAGCGGTGGCAATGGCGGTAGCGTCTCGAACTTTATCGACCGACTCTCGTCGCCGTTCGATTACGCCAACGTCGTGAGTGTCATCGGCGGCAACGGTGGCAATGGCATCGCAGGCCCTGGTGGGCATGGCGGAAGCATTAGCGCGGTCGATATTCCATCCTACGGCAATGGACCTCTTCTCATAGGCTACTCGTTCGACCGCGTTCTCGCCGGCAACGGGGGCTCCAGCGCCTCAAGCAGGGGCGGCAATGGTGGTAACATCACCAACGTCTATGTAACCGCCCAGGAATCCAGCTACGCAGTGGTGGCTGGCGCGGGTGGCGACGGACTCTTCAATGGGGGCGCCGGCGGCGGCGTCTCCAACTTGCGCATTGAGGTAGGTGGCGGCCCCTTCGCCAATGTGCTTATCGCTGGGGGAGCGGGCGGTAATGCCAGCGCATTCATCGCCAATCCCAAGGACCAACTCCCCCTCCAAGCTGCCAAGGCGTTCGGTGGCCGGATCGGTGTGGGCGGCAATGGCGGAAACCTCGTGGGCATCATCAGCGAAGGCAATAGCCAGGCGCATTACAACCTCATCGGCGGCGATGGGGGCGACACCATCACTTACGGCACAGCATTGGATCCCAAGGCATATGT
Organism: Verrucomicrobiaceae bacterium; assembly: GCA_043753265.1. Classification (GTDB taxonomy): domain Bacteria; phylum Verrucomicrobiota; class Verrucomicrobiia; order Chthoniobacterales; family Chthoniobacteraceae; genus SXWH01. The sequence goes on along the minus strand of JAYUWZ010000529.1, from coordinate 3,525 downwards.
GGGCCGCGGTGGCTCCATCTCGACTGTTCGCATCGCTGGCGACATCGGCAACATCAGCGGCGACAACCCTGCGACTGTCGGTGTCAACGACGCGGTGCCCATAAAGAGCTACAACGACCTCCTCAACGGTGAATCGTTCGCCGAATGGGTCACCTCCAAGATGCGCCTCCCCGTTGATCCCTCGCCCCTCTTCCCCATCACACTTGACGACACCGACGGCAACGTGGGCATCGTGGTGGGCGCGGCAGGACGCAACAAGGCTGCCATCTTTGACCCGATGGATCCCACAAGCTTCCGCAGCCAGCCCACTACGCTCGCCAAGAATGGTGACCTCATCGATGTCGTGGCCAAAAACCTCCTCGCCGCAGTGGCGGGCAGCGTGCAGCGCATCGCGGCAATCAACGTCGTGAAGGGTATCCGCATCGAACCCGGCATCATTGGTGCCGAGAAGGGCGAAAACGGCATGGGCGACCCGAACTACTTCGACGCTTTTGGTAACCCTACCGCAGAGCCTGAGCTCGAAGGAATGATGGAAAACTACTTCGGCACACTCCTCACCTCGAGCGGCGATGGTGCCGTCGTGGCCCACCAGTTCCTGAATCTGCTCGGCCAGGTTGTGGTGCCTCCAGGCAAGGTGTTCGTGCGCTAAGTCACACACACCAGACACTCAACACCGGCGCGGCTTCCCACGAAGCCGCGCCGGTTTGTTTTACCGGCCACGCGCTTGAATCCACCTGCCATACATAGCCGCCACCCAAATCGCAGCGTGTTGCACGCTCTACTGTTGGCAAGGAACGTTTCCGCTGATAACTCGCTCTCATCCTCATGAGCCAAGAACAACAGCCACCCCCGCCCGAGATCCCCGCAGACGGCGACAAGCCCGCTCAATTCAAGGAGGACGATGTTCAGGCCATCACCTACTTCAAGGATGCACACGCCCTTCTGCGCCGCCAGATCGGCAAAGTGATCGTGGGCCAGGAGTCCGTCATCGATGAGTTGCTCATCGCCATCTTCACCCGCAGCCACGCACTGCTCGTAGGCGTCCCCGGTCTGGCCAAGACGCTCCTCATCTCCACACTCGCACAGGCGCTGCATCTCGACTTCAAGCGAATCCAGTTCACCCCGGACCTCATGCCCAGCGACATCACCGGCACCGAGGTCATCTACCAGGATCCCGCCACCGGCGAGCGGCAGTTCAAATTCCTCCCCGGTCCGATTTTCGCAAACGTCATCCTTGCGGACGAAATCAACCGCACCCCACCCAAGACTCAGGCCGCGATGCTGGAGGCCATGCAGGAGCGCAAGATTACCGCGGGCGGCACAGATCACACACTCCCGGATCCTTTCTTCGTCCTCGCCACCCAGAATCCCGTGGAGCAGGAGGGCACCTACCCTCTCCCCGAGGCCCAGCTCGACCGCTTCATGTTCATGATCTATGTGGACTACCCCAGCGCCGAGGAAGAGCTGGAAATCATGCGCCGCGGCACCGGAGGCAAGCCCGCGCAACCGCGCCAGGTGCTCGGCATCGACCACATCAAATACCTTCAGGGCACCGTGCGCCGCATGCCCGTGGCCGATCATGTGCTGCAATACGCCCAGCGAATCGTCGCCTCCACTCGAGGTAAGAGCCCGCAGGCGCTCGATTTCTGCAAAAAGTGGCTATCCTGGGGCGCTGGCCCACGCGCTTCACTCAATCTCATCCTCGCTGCCAAGGCCCACGCCATTCTCAGGGGCCAGGTGTACGTCGGCTGCGAGGATGTCGCCGCAGTGGCGCCGAGCATCATGCGGCACCGCCTCATCCCCAATTTCACCGCGCAGAGCGAGGGCATCACGCCCGACGAAATCACGCGCCGCATTCTGGAAAAGATTTCGCCCACCGAATAAGCGCAGCCTGTCCCAATATCCTGGCGTACCGGTATTCCACCATACCCATGTTGCGCATTCTTCTCCTCGTTCTTTGCGTCGTGGCAGCGCGTGCCGCAGCCGCTCCGCCCAATATCGTGATGATTATCTCCGATGATCACGCGTGGACCGACTACGGCTTCATGGGGCATCCGCACATCAAGACCCCGCACCTCGACAAACTGGCCGCGCAGAGCCTTACATTCCCGCGCGGCTACGTGCCCTCCTCCCTCTGCTGCCCCAGCCTCGCATCCATCATCACCGGGAAGTATCCCCACCAACACAAGGTCACCTCCAATGACCCGCCAAACCCCGGCAATCTCAAGCCCGGCCAATTCGCAAAAAGTGAAGCATTCCAGCAGGGCCGCGAAACCTACAATCGCTTTATGGACGCCCAGGCCACCCTCCCACGCCTCCTCGTGCAAAATGGCTACCTCGCACTGCAAACCGGCAAATGGTGGCAGGGAGAATTCACCCGCGGCGGCTTCACCCACGGCATGACACGCGGCGGTCGCCACGGCGACGCCGGCCTCGAAATCGGCCGCAAGACCATGGCTCCGATATATGATTTCATCCGCGAAGCCCGCTCCGCCAGCAAGCCCTTCTTCGTCTGGTATGCCCCCCTGCTCCCGCACGACCCCCACACGCCACCCGCGCGCATCCTCGATAAGTACAAGGAAATCGCCCCAAGCATCCACGTGGCCCGATACTGGGCCAACGTAGAGTGGTTCGACGAAACCGTAGGCGACCTCATGACCCATCTCGACAAGGAGGGCCTGGCCGAAAACACCATCGTCGTCTACGTCGCCGACAATGGATGGATTCAAAATCCAAACGCCCCCAAATACGCCGAGCGCTCCAAGCAGAGCCAGTACGATGGCGGACTGCGTACCCCCATCATGCTCCGCTGGCCTGCAAAGGTGGCCGCAAAGAAAAGCGACACCGTCATCAGTTCCCTCGACCTTCTGCCCACGCTCCTCACCACATGCGGCGTAAAGGTGCCCGAGGGATTGCCCGGCCTCAATCTCCTCGACGATGCCGCCCTCAGCGCCCGCAAAGCCCTCTACGGTGAATGCTTCACCCACAACTCCAAGGACCTGGAAAACCCCGCAGCCAGCCTCCGCTGGCGCACCATCATCCGCGACGATTGGAAGCTCATCGCCCCTCACTCCCCGAACGAAACCGGACCACCAGAGCTGTACAACCTGAAGGCCGATCCTGCGGAGGACAAGAACCTCGCCGATGCAGAAAAGCCCCGCGTGGAAGCCATGCTCGCCGAACTCGACGCATGGTGGAAGCCATAGAGCACTACTTCCCGGCACGCCGCTGAATTTCCCGCGAATCCAGCACGTCCGCTCGCAGATTCTTGATTTGAACCGTCATCACAGGAGCGCGCGTCGGAAAGCATCACATACCATTACAGAAGTTGGCGTTCCCAGAGATCAGCAAAGGTTCCATAGATGTCGGCGTTGTCGCTGATAACCAGTGCCTCATCATCGATGGGAACAGGCACCCCGCCCAAACCTTGGAGGAGTTGTCCGAGCGGCGCTCCAGCCTGGGCTAGCGCCTCTGCGCGACAATACACTACAATGATTTGATGTCCCCCAAGGCGGACAATACGGC